>NZ_JBHXFA010000055.1:28886-41788 GCF_042724175.1 Streptomyces sp. NPDC127084 | reverse complement strand
CCCGGGCTCCCCGGGTGCGGCCGCCGTCGCGGTATGAGTCAGGATCAGAGGCGCTTCGCGCTGCGCAGGGCGGTCGCGTAGTGCCCGTTGCCGTCCAGTCGCGAGGTACCGCCCGTGTCGCCGATCGTCGGGCCGTTCACTTCCTCCCGGCTGGAGATGAAGATCTTGTGCCCGTCACCGTCATGGCCGAGGTACATGCCCACATGGTCGAGACGGTCCTTGGTCCGGGCGTCCAGCTTGAAGAAGACCAGGTCCCCGGGCTGGAGCACATCGATGGACTTGGGCCGGTCGGCGGCGGCCACGCCGTTCAGCGGAATGATGTCGGCGCCAGCCTTGGAGCGGGCCATTCCGTTGGCGCTGCGCGGCAGTCCGTCTCCGGTGGTGTCGGACGAGGCGAGCGGATACCGGGCACGGTAGCCCCACACCAGCCGCATGTATCCCGAGCAGTCGACGGAGCGGGCGCGCTTGGACTCCGCCTGCTGGGTGGTGCCGTCGCGGAAGGTGTACGGGATGCCGAGGTAGTCGTAGAAGTCCGACAGCTCCTCGCGCAGGTCGTTGCCGGCGCTCCCGTCCGGATTGAGCGGGCCGAAGTTGGCGTCACCGCTGTAGGGAGTGCCTTCGTCATCCTTCTTGAGGGGAGCGCCCTGGATGTACTCGAAGGCCATCGAGAAGACGTCCTCCTCGTCGCTCCCGTAGTTCTCCTTGAACCAGTCCTTGAACCACTGCTCCTTCTCGGCGCCCTTGCGCCAGGGCTCCGGCATCAGCCGGACCCAGTCGTCCGTCTTCACCCGGGAGGTGGTGTTGGCGGACTCGGCGAAGGTGCGGCTGGCGCCCTTCAGGGTCGCGGTGCGCGCCTTGTCGGTGAAGGTGGCCAGCACCTGGCCGTCATCGCCGCGGAGCACCGAGCGGTCCGGGTTCTTGAGCCGCTCCCAGCTCTCCTTGCCGCTGACCTTGCTGCCGCCCGCGCTGACCGGGGTGTCGGTGACGGTCTGGATCGCCGGCGCCTTCGCCTCCTCGTCCTTGCGCAGTTCGACGGTCAGATACGCGCTGCTTCCCAGCAGGGCGACCACGATCGCCGCGTGCAGTACGCGATTGGTCTTCTTCTTCGCTGTCATGGATCGGCTCCGGTGGGCGGTCAGGCGGACGGCATGAGGCCGAGGAGGATCCCGGCGGTGAGGACGACATAGGCCATGAGGGTCACCGACCCGGTGGCCATCAGCGTCGCGCCCTTGGGCTGGCGCACGAGCTGATAGGCGATCAGGCCCGGGACGATGAACCCGAGGGTCTGGTTGCTGTACATCAGGGGGAACTCGAGCGACAGCACGATCATCACCGTGGCCTGAAGTACCACACCGGTGAGCACGACGGCGGCGAACAGCCGCTTGCCGTACAGGATCACGTAGCGCTGGAGCAGCAGGGTGCACACATACGTGAGGACGGTGACGGCGACGACCATCGCGGCACGCTGGAGGTCCTCGACGAGGGTGAGTGCCAGCCAGCCGGGGGTGATCATGCCGCCAGGCGACAGGTTGGTCGTCAGATAGCAGATCAGCGAGAAGAGCAACCCGAGTGCGATACCGACCGCGGCGATCTCGGGGGTGAGGACGGAGGGGATCAACGGGGCTCTCCTGGGTACCACTGGTTGGTTTCGTCGGTGGGGGCTGCGGCATGCGTCGGGGCGACACGGGGCTCGAACATCCCGCGTGACCGGTCCTGTTCGGGCTGACCGCCCTGATGCCCGCCGTGCTGCCCGGACGTGTCGTAGTGACCGGACGTGTCGTAGTGACCGGACGTGTCGTAGTGACCGGACGTGTCGTGCTGCCCGCCTCCGTGAGCGGCGCCGTGCTGCGCGCCGCTGTGCGGGCCGCCGTAGGGCGCGGCGCTCTGCGGGGGGCCGAACGGCACGCCGCCACGCTGTGCCGGAATCTGCGGCCGGTGGCCGTAGCGGTTCTCGTACGCCTCCGAGTACTGCTGATACGGGTCGACATGCGGGGCGTAGAGCTGCATCGTCTCGACGTGCTCCACGACCCCCGTTCCGGAGCCGTCCTGTGCCGCCTCCCGGGCCGGAGCCGCCTGCTCCGCGGAGGTGGTGGCGGCGGGGTCCTCGTCGGCGGGAAGCTCGGCGAGGTGCTCCAGGAGGATCTCGCCCTGACCGTGGATATTGCCGATGGCGACGAGCGAGGAATCGGGTCCGAGGTGCCCGAGGAGCTCGTGCATGAACTCCTCGCCGTCTCGCCCTTCGCCGCCGAGGTCCACGGCGCGGTCGCGCCATTCGGCGGGGATCGCGTCGATGGCGCTCTTGGCCGGGTGGCCGATCACGAACACCTTGTCCGGCTCCAGGTCCGGCACGATCTGGCCCATCTGACCGTTGCGCTCGACACGGTCGGGGCGGCAGTTGATGACCACGTTCAGTGGCCGGTTGATCGCACCGAGGTCAAGGAGCTGGTTGATGTTCATCAGCGTCGACTCGGGGTCGTTGGCCGCGAAGACGTTGGCGAAGCGCAGCTTCTTGCCGTCCTCCGTGACATACCGCTCGACGGAGAGCACGCCGGGGTCCGGCGGGGCGTCGTACATGCCCTGGAGCGCGGTCTTGCGGTCCACTCCCAGGAGGTCGGCGACGACGAGTGCGATCGCCACGTTCTCCTTGAACGTGAACCAGCTGAAGCCGCGCAGCTCCTCGTCGGTGACGATCTCGGGATCCGCGTAGATCAGCTGGCAGTCACGCTTGTCCGCCTCTTCCTGGAGGACGTGGAAACGCTCCTTCTCCGCGGTGACGCAGATACCGCCGTGCGGCATGGAGCGCGACAGCGAGCGGCCGATGTCGTCCAGGGTCGGGCCCATCTCGGCGACATGGTCCTCACGAACGTTGCACAGCACGCCGATCGTGGACCGGATCAGCTTGGACTGGTTGATCTCCTGCAGGGCGGGCATGACCGCCATGCACTCCATGACCAGCGCGTCCGGGTTGTACGCGGCCGCCCGGCGGACGATGCCGATCTGCTCGACCACGTTCGCGATGCCGAACTTGCGGTAGACCGGCTCCTCGGTCGCATCGGGGTGGATGAAGCGGGCGGCCGTACCCGTGGTCTTGGCCACTGTCGTCAGACCGCCGCCGCGCAGCGCCCCGGCACACAGCCGGGTGATGGAGGACTTGCCACGGATCCCGTTGACCAGGACCCGGGTCGGAATGTTCTCCAGGTTGACGAAGTGCCGGCGCTGCTCGACGATCCCCGCGATCAGCAGGATGGCGCTGCACACCACCAGCACGGTGTAGAGGAAGAGCACGGTCGTCAGTTCCTTCCGGCGAGGGATGTCATGCCGTCGCGCTTGCGCTGCTGTCCCGGCAACTGCTGCCGGATCAGCTCGAGGCTGCGGACCACGGCGCCGACCTCGTCGTGGTGGCGCGGGTACAGGACGGTGCGGCGATCGCCGTCGGCCAGCGCCTCGGCCTGTCCGACCAGGGCGCGCAACGGACGAACGACGATGATGTAGAGCCAGCCCAGACAGGCGGTCGCCGCCGTGACGCCGAGCAGACCCGCGAGCACGGTGCGGTTCTGGAGGTTGTACTCGGGGATCGCGAGCCCGGACGCCGGCTGCCAGCTGACCACCGTCCAGCCGAGGGTCTTGGCCGCACCGCCACCGTCGAAGGGCGCCGCCGCGGCGATCTGGACGGTGCCACCGTCGCGGTACCGGCTGTACCTGGGGTCCAGGTCGCCTTCCTTGGCGTCCTTGGCGTCCTTCGAGTCCTTGGCGGACTTCTTGTTGACCCGCTGCACCAGCGACTTGAGGCGGTCGTTCGGCAGGTCCTCGAAGGCGAGGAAGCCGCTGTTGCCCGCGATGACCCTGCCCTTCGAGTCGACGACCCGGACCACGCCGAGCCCAGGACGCTTGACCAGGGAGTTCAGGAACTCGATCCGGAACTCGCCGACCACGGCGGCTCCCTTGCGGTCCGCGATCTCGGCCGTGCCGATGACCACCGGCTCCTTGCCCTGGTCGTCGAGCAGCCGGATCTGTTCCTTGCCCGGCTTCTTCCCCGCGGGGCTGTGCGGCTCCGCGCCGACCCTGGCGATGATGTCTCCGCCCGGGCCGACCACATACAGCGAGTCGTACCGCGGATGCTCGGACATGGTGCGCTGAAGGACCTTGGTCATATCCGCCGGTTCGGTGCCCTCGCCGATCAACGCGGCGACGGAGGCGAGATCCGCGTGCCCCTCGTTGAGGCCACGGCGGACCCGGTCGTTGACGGTGTCGGTGCGCTCGCGCTGGTCGCGGACGACCTGCAACGGCACGGAGACCGAGTCGCCCGCGCGGTTGAACAGCAGCATGAGCGGGGCGCACCAGGCGAGCAGCAGCACTCCGCAGACGACGAGCACCGTACGGGCGCTGAGCCGGGTCCGGCGGCGCGCAGGTGCCTCGTCGACGGACTCGCCGACGAGCTGGCGACGCAGCCGTTCCAGCGCGGCGCCGATTCGCGCGCCCTCGCCGTACCTGGGCGCGGTGACGGGGCGGGTGTGCTCACCACGGGTGAGACGGCGGCTTTCGAGGAAGAGACGGATCAGCGGACGCTGCACGGTACCGATCAGTACGGCCACGGTCACACCGCCGATGACCAGCAGAGCACCGGCCGCGAGCAGCCCGAACACGGGCTTGCTGACCACGGTGGTGTCCTCCTCGACATCGACCATGGCGACCACGCGCAGCCCGAGCCGGGTGGCGGAGGTCGACTCGCCGGGCTGGGCACCGGCAAGAGTCGCGTATCCGGCGATGACGCGCTCGTCGAGGTAGCGCTCGCCGAGGATGCTTCCGCTGACCCCGGGGAAGCCTCCGGAGCCGGGTTCCTTGGCCTTGATCGGGTGCTCGTCGGCCTGCTCGGCGGCGCTGGCGGCGAGCACCTTCAGCTGCTTGGCGGCGTTGGTGATCTTCTTGCGCTTCGCTGCGGTCTTGGCCTGGTCCAGCTCGGGGATGCCGTCCTGGCTGAGTACCTGGCCCTGCTGATCGACAACGGCGATGGCGCGGGTGCTGCCGAGACTGACGCCGGGGACCTTCAGTCCGCTGGAGGCGACCAGCAGTTTCTGAGACTCGCCCGGCCAGTTCAGCACCGCGAGTGCGAGCAGCCGGGTCTCACCATTGGGGAGGCGGACCAGGCGGGGGGTGAGACCGTTCTCGTCGCCGAGCTTGGCGCGGTCGATCGCGGTCAGCGGCACGTTCTCACCACGGGCGGCGAGCAGCTTGCCGGACTTGATCTCGACGACGGCCACGCCGAGCCACTTCTGGTAGACGTTGCCGATCTTGTCGAGCACGGAGTCGGCGGGCACGGGGTCGCCCGCGTTGAAGAGTCCTGCCGTACGCGTCAGGTCGGTGACGCTCTCGTCGATGGAGGCGCGCAGGGCGATGGCGCCGTCCTCGGCGAAGTGCTGCTGGGAGGTCAGCACGGCTTTCGGCACGCGGTCGTTGGTGACCCGAACCAGGGAGAGGGCGGTGACGCCCGCCAGGGCAAGGAGCAAAACTGACAAGACTGCTATTGGGGGACGTATGCCACCCAATAGGGACATGTCAGCCCTTCGGCGGACCTTATGCCGCCGCTTCGTGGGCGAAGCGGCCAAGGCGGGGCTCCTCTCCTGGAAACCATCACAACGGGGCGAACATCAGCCGCACCCGTAAACCGTCGGGGTGGGGTCGGCACGCGGCGCGAGCCGCACTTGCACGATGTGCACCGCACTACAGTGCGAGACACACGTCAGACCGGCGCAACGGAAGTTGAGTTGTACGAATTCAGGGAATGTGATCAAGGCCACGGGGGGCCCGGGGGCGGTCAGTCCACAGGCCAGGCCCCCGACACCGGCGCATCCATGCGCCCACCAGGGCAGGGCAGAACGCCCTTCACACGCCTACGCGCCCACAGCCGTCCGGGCGTCGCACGCCCCCGACGGGCCGGGCGCGGGTACGACTCTGCAGCACCGCCCGACGGGGCGAACGGCAGCGACCGGCGCGAGAAACGTTTCATCACCTGGATATCTTTATATGGCTATGACGATCAACCGAACCAAGACGGCAACAATTGCGGCAGCTCTGCTCATCGTGGTCGCCGTCGCGCTCACAGTGCTACTGACGGGTTGGACCAATGGCCTTGGCTCAACGGAGCGTACAGGGCCAGGGAGTGACGGCACCAACCGTCTTGGCGGCCGAGCTGCGGATCTGGAGCTGCGAGTAGCCGATTTCACATCCCGGTTCCGCGAGGACAGCGGGTACCGGGGGCCCAGCAGCGAGGAGCGCAAGGCCGTGGCCGAGGGCGTGGCGCTGCTCGTCGACGGACAGCGGCCGCAGGCCGAGAAGCGGCTCTCCGACGTGGACTTCACCATCCGCACGATCACCGACGGAGCAGTCGGCCGGCGGTACGCGGAGATCGCCGACCGCACTGAGGACGCACGGTCGCCCCGAGGCTGGGGCCGGATCTATGTCGATCTCTCCGCCCCCATCCGCTGGTCGGTGCAGGTGCCGCACCCGCTGACCGACCTGCACACCGAGCTGCTGGGGGTGAACGTACTGAGAGGGGCCCCCGGTGGTGTGCTGGTGATCGCCGGAGCACACCGCGAGGCCGGAAAGGGGGATGCCGCCGATGTGGCGCACCGCACCGACAGTGTGTTCGACGCCATCTGCGACGAACTCGCCGAGCGCGGGATGCCGGCCGTCCAGCTGCACGGTTTCGCCAATGCCTCCGCGCCGGACCACGATGCGATCGCATCCACCGGCAGCGGCTATCTGGCGCGCGTCGAGGGACGTGTGCTCGCCGACGCGCTACGCGACCGCGGCTTCGCGGTGTGCAGGGCCTGGACCCGCGACTGCCCGTTGGAGGGGCGGAGCAACGTGCAGGGCCGCAAGGCGGAGCGGGAGGACGCTCCGTTCCTCCACGTCGAGTTCAGCAACACTGTGCGGACATCCCCGTCGCGTGCCGCCCGCGCGGCCGAAGCCCTACGGGCGGTGACCGGGACCTGGGCCGTCGCCGCACTGCCGCCGAGGAACTGAGGACGGCGGTCCCGAGACCGGAAAGGCCGGGCCGGCGGACGGCCGCCTGGGATGGCCTGTGCCCTGCTCAGGAAGGAGACCGGCGCCCGAAGCCCCCCGCCCTGGCCCTGCCCCTGGCCGGCTCAATGCCCGTTTCGCGGCGAGCCCCGCTTGGTGACGCACGCACGGCTGGGACGGTCGAGCGACGGCTGAGTGAGGACCGTGCCTCCGGTCGCGACGACCTGGCCGGGCGCGGGCCCTCCGGCCTTCCCCACCAGTTGTGCTTGGCCACGACATCGAGGTCGCCGGCTGTGAGGGAGACCCCGTCGGCGGGAGCCTTCAGGCAGCTGCGGCCATGCCTGCCGAGCACTCCACCGCCGAGGTCGAGAGCCACGTTCGCTACCACGTTCGACTGCTGCTCGAGGACAGCGTCGGTGCTCTGGCTCCGGCTCGAATTCGTGTCCTGCACCCTGTCGGAAAGCCTGCCGACATCGGTGGAGTTGTTTTACGGCGGATCGGACCCCCGACGTCGCCGTCCGCGGGTCGAGGCCCCAGGGGCTGGGGATGGCCCTGCACCGGACGCCGTTGCCTGACGGGCAGACCTCGGCCGACACGGCACCTGATGTCCCGGCGGGAGCCGGAGGGCGTCATGCGCCCCGGACGACCCGCCACTGCTCCAAGGCGAGCCCGGACTCCGCCTTCTGCCGCGCCACACGCAGCGAACCGTCCGCGCCGAGGGCGGCCAGCACCACCCGGCCGTTGCCGTCGATCGCGAGGGCGGGGACACCGACGCACGCTTCGCCCGTGCCGGTCCAGACCGCGCCGACCGACTCGTCCTCCGTCGGATACGCGGCCAGTGCCGGGCGCCCGTCCTTGCCCCGCTGGGCCAGGATCGTGCAGTCGACGCCGTCCACCGGGGTGCGCAGCATGGCGATCGGACCCGTACCGCCCTCGCCGCCCAGGGAGACCGGGGCCATTCCCGCACGCCATACGTGTACCGCACCCGTGGCAGCGTCCCGCCAGGCGTGGCTCAGCCGCTCCCGGCCGGTGCGCTCGGAGCTCATCGAGTTCTCGGCGGCGGAGGCGTCGATGTCGTCGGCGCGCTCGAACTTCACGCCGGGGGTCTCCTGCGTCCACCGCATGACAGCCTCGGCGGTCGGCGCGAGGACCTCCAGATGCCCGTGGTCGGTGAGCGAGGCCGAGGGCACGCCCAGCATGTCCCGGCCCTTGAGGTCCGCCCACGCGTTCCATTTGCCGTTCGCCGTTTGGGCCCGCCCGCAGACACCGCCGCCGGCGTTGCGCACGAAGACGTGCAGCGAACCCTCGGCGTCCACGGCCGCCGCCGGAAGACCTATGGTCGCCGCCAGCTCGGGCCGGTGCCGGTACGGAGTGCCCAGCGCGTACCACTCGCGCATGGGGCGACCGGACTGGTACTGGATGGCCTGTACGACGTCCGTGGCGATCTCGCCGCCCGGCCGGGGGGCCTGCCGCAGCCCGACGAGCTGTACATATCCGTCGGTGCCCTGGGCGATCGCCAGATAGGGCCGGAGCCCCGGCGCGGGGAAGAACTCGGGACCGATCCAGTCGTCCGCACCTGCCTGGGCCTCGGTCCAGCGCAGGACGCCGTCGGCAACCGGGGTGTATGCGGTGAGCCTGCCGTCCTTGCCGCGCACCAACCAGTCGGTGGTCGGCGGCAGCAACGGGTCGGCCGGTAGCGACAATGCCGTGTGCACCGTACGGCGGGACAGTGTCCCGGGCCCTTGGGCCTCGCCCGTGCGCCGCTTGGATCTCCGCACAGACCGCCGTGCCATCGCCCGCTGCCACCTTTCCCAAGCGCCTGTTCAAGCGCGTGATTCACGTGACGATAACACCTGGCGAAGCCCGCAATTCGCGCCGACCACCGGACCGGTGACCGGCGTTGCCGTTCGGCCCCTTGACCGGTCGCGGCGGTCGTCCCTGGCGGTTGTGCTGCCGGCCGTTCCGACGGCCGGCCCGGTGGCCGGTTCAGTACTTGGCGTCCCTGCCTTCCTTGCCGAGGCGGCTGTGGCTGCGGCCGTAGAGGAAGTAGACCGCCACTCCGATCACCATCCACACGGCGAACCGGAACCAGGTCTCACCCGGAAGGTTGAGCATCAGCCACACCGTGGCCGCGACCGAGATGATCGGCAGCATCGGCACCCAGGGGGTGCGGAACGAGCGGTGCAGGTCGGGGCGGGTGCGGCGCAGGACGATCACGCCGATGGCGACGAGGACGAAGGCGAAGAGCGTCCCGATGTTCACCAGCGTCGCGAGTTCGTTGATGCTGGTGAAGCCGGCCACGATCGCGATGACCACGCCCAGCAGGATGGTCGGGCGGTACGGCGTGCGGAACCTCGGGTGGGTGACCGAGAAGAAGCGGGGCAGCAGCCCGTCACGGCTCATGGCGAAGAACACCCGGGTCTGGCCCAGCAGCAGGATCAGACACACCGTGGTGAGGCCGACGGCGGCGCCGAAGCTGATGATTCCGCCGTAGACGGGGTGCCCGACGGCCTTGAAGGCATCGGCCAGCGGCGCGCTCACCGACAGCTCGCTGTAGTGCTGCATACCGGTGACCACGATCGAGACCGCCACGTACAGCACGGTGCAGATCAACAGCGAGCCGAGGATGCCGCGCGGCATGTCCCGCTGCGGGTTCCTGGTCTCCTCGGCGGCGGTGGCCACCACGTCGAATCCGATGAAGGCGAAGAACACGACGGACGCGGCGGTGAAGATGCCCATGACGCCGAAGTTGGTCGGCTCATAGCCGAACAGCAGTTGGACCAGCGGTGCGTCCCAGCCGGAGATGCCGCCGGGCGGGACCTGCGACGGGGGGATGAACGGCTGGTAGTTGCTGCCCACGATGAAGAACAGGCCCGCGATGATCACGATCATGACCACGGTCACCTTGATCGCCACGACGACGGCGGTGATCCGGGCGGACAGCTTCATCCCGACCACGAGGACCGCGGTCAGCACGAGGACCAGCAGGAAGGCGAGGAGGTCGAAGGTGCCGCCGGGTGCGTCCGGCCCTTCGAGTACGCGTGGCAGATGCCAGCCCGCGTTGTCGATCAGCGAGCGCACATAGCCGGACCAGCCGACCGCCACCACCGCCGTCCCCAGCGCGAACTCCAGGACGAGGTCCCAGCCGATGATCCAGGCAACCAGCTCGCCGAGTGAGGCGTACGCGAACGTGTACGCCGAACCGGCCACCGGGACGGTGGACGCGAACTCGGCGTAGCAGAGGGCGGCCAGCGCGCAGACGACTCCGGCGGCGATGAAGGCGAGGGCGGTGGCCGGGCCCGCGTTCTCCTTGGCCACCTTGCCGGTGAGCACGAAGATGCCCGTGCCGATGATGACGCCGACACCGAAGACGGTGAGATCCCAGGCCGAGAGGGATTTCTTGAGGGCGTGCTCGGGCTCCTCGGTGTCGCGGATCGATTGCTCGACCGATTTCGTTCGGAACAATCCGGGATCTGGCGACTTCTGATCCGTACTCACCGGCGTACCTCCGTGCCCATGGCTGTATGCCCATGATCGAGAGGGTGACGAGACCTTGCCCGCGCTGATGCGCCGTTTCACACGAAAGGGCCGGTCGAACCCCCTTCGGGTGGTCCGACCGGCCCAATGCCCATGCCGCAGGCAGCGAAGCCCCAGGCCTCAGCGCCGGCGTCAGTCCCGCGCGACCTGCCCCGCCTCGGCCGGTTCGTCTTCGAGACGGCCGTCGAGCTTGGCGACCAGGCCGGTGACCTGGCGGGCGATGTCCGGAGCCGTCAGGCCGATCTCGGCCATGACCTCCTTGCGGGAGGCGTGGTCGAGGAAGCGCGGCGGGATACCGAAGTCACGCAGCGGCAGGTCGACACCCGCGTCACGCAGCGCCTGGGACACAGCCGCGCCGACACCGCCGACCCTGATGTTGTCCTCGACGGTGACCACGACCCGGTGCTTCTCGGCGAGCGGGGCGAGCGCCTCGTCGACCGGCTTGACCCAGCGCGGGTCCACGACGGTCGTGGAGATTCCCTGCTTGTCGAGCAAGTCCGCGATCTCCAGGCACATCGGGGCGAGCGCTCCGACCGACACCAGCAGCACATCCGGGCGCTCGGTGCCCGGCCTGCGCAGCACGTCCATGCCGCCGACCCGGCCCACGGCCTGGACCGCGGGGCCTACCGCGCCCTTGGAGAAACGCACCACCGTCGGCGCGTCCTTGACCTGGACAGCCTCACGGAGCTGGGCACGCACCTGGTCGGCGTCGCGGGGCGCGGCAATCCGCAGGCCGGGAACGACCTGGAGGATCGACATGTCCCACATGCCGTTGTGCGAGGCACCGTCGGTGCCGGTGACGCCCGCGCGGTCCAGTACGAAGGTGACTCCGCACTTGTGCAGGGCCACGTCCATCAGCACCTGGTCGAAGGCGCGGTTCAGGAAGGTCGCGTACACAGCGAAGACCGGGTGCAGACCGCCGGTGGCGAGACCGGCGGCGGATACCGCGCCGTGCTGCTCGGCGATCCCGACGTCGTACACCCGCTCGGGGAACGCCTTGGCGAACTTGTCCAGGCCGACGGGCTGGAGCATCGCCGCGGTGATCGCCACGATGTCCTCGCGCTCCTTGCCGAGCGCGACCATCTCCTCGCCGAAGACGGAGGTCCAGTCCAGGCCGGAGCTGGCGATCGGCAGGCCGGTGTCGGGGTGGATCTTGCCGACGGCGTGGAAGCGGTCCGCCTCGTCCTGGAGGGCCGGCTGGTAGCCGCGGCCCTTCTCGGTGAGGCAGTGCACGATGACCGGGCCGCCGAACCTCTTCGCCCGGGTGAGCGCCGACTCCAGCGCGGTGATGTCATGGCCGTCGATCGGGCCCACGTACTTCAGGCCGAGGTCCTCGAACATGCCCTGCGGGGCGATGAAGTCCTTGAGGCCCTTCTTGGCGCCGTGCAGGGTCTCGTAGAGCGGCTTGCCGAGAACGGGCGTGCGCTCCAGGATCTCCTTGCCGCGGGCCAGGAATCGCTCATAGCCGTCGGTGGTGCGCAGGGTCGCCAGGTGGTTCGCCAGACCGCCGATGGTCGGTGCGTAGGAGCGCTCGTTGTCGTTCACGACGATGACGAGCGGGCGGTCCTTGGCGTCCGCGATGTTGTTCAGCGCCTCCCAGGCCATACCGCCGGTGAGGGCGCCGTCTCCGATGACCGCGACGACATGGTCGTCCTTCTTCAGGACCTCGTTGGCCTTGGCCAGGCCGTCGGCCCAGCCGAGCACCGTCGAGGCGTGCGAGTTCTCGATGAAGTCGTGCTCCGACTCGGAGCGCGCCGGGTAGCCGGAGAGGCCGCCCTTCATCTTCAGCTTCGAGAAGTCCTGGCGGCCGGTCAGCAGCTTGTGCACATAGCTCTGGTGGCCCGTGTCCCAGAGAACCCTGTCTCTGGGCGACTCGAAGACCCTGTGCAGGGCGATGGTCAGTTCGACCACACCGAGGTTGGGGCCGAGGTGACCGCCGGTCTTGGACACGGCGTCCACGAGAAAAGTCCGGATCTCTGCGGCCAGCTGGTCGAGCTGCTCCGGGCTGAGCCGGTCCAGATCCCGAGGTCCCTTGATACGGGTAAGCAATGCCACCCGTTCCTCCTTGCGTGTGAGCTGGTCGAGCATGCCGATCCGCCGAGTCTAGTGTTCCGCCCCCGGCGGCAGTCATCGGGCGGTGTGTTGCGCGTCCCTCCATTCGGTGGGCCTGCCCACGAACGGCTCAGCCCGGTGGCGAACGGGGCTGACCGCGACTGTCCCGCTACCCACGTCCGCGGGTGAACACGCGGAAGTGGGGGGGGGCCCGGGGGGGGGGGGGGGGGGGGGTGGGGGGGGGTGGGGGGGGGGCGGGGGGGGGGGGGGGGTGGGGGGGGTGGGGGGATGAC
>NZ_JBHXFA010000055.1:13284-28876 GCF_042724175.1 Streptomyces sp. NPDC127084 | reverse complement strand
GCGCTCCCCCCCCCACCGGCTGACGGCGGGCGCCGCGGGTGGCGCCCGGAGGATTCGCCCACCCCCGCTGCGGGGGGTCACCCGGGGTTCGGGCCGGGACCGGGTCGGGGCCCCGGGCACTGTGTGAGCGGCGTTACGCGCGGCCCGCGGTCTTCTGCGTCTTGCGCGTGACCGAGTCGATCACGACGGTGGCGAGCAGCACACCACCGGTGATCATGTAGACCACAGGGGTCCTGATGCCTTCGAGCGCGAGACCGTACTGGATCGCGACGATCACCAGGGCGCCGAGGAGCGCGTTCCACGTCCGGCCGCGTCCGCCGAAGAGGCTGGTGCCGCCGATGACGGCCGCGGCGATGACGTTCATCAGCAGGTCGCCCGTACCGGCGCTCTGGTTGGCGGCCGCGATCTTGGAGGCCCAGAACAGGCCGCCGACCGCCGCGAAGAAGCCGGAGAGCGCGAAGACCGAGATCCGGACCGCGGCGACGTTGATTCCGGCGCGGCGGGCGGCCTCGACACTGCCGCCGAGCGCGAAGATCTTGCGTCCGTAGGCGGTGCGGCGGAGCACGAAGTCCGTGATCACCAGCACGGCGAGGAACAGGACGAACGCCAGCGGCAAGCCCTTGTACTGATTGAACATGAACGCCGCGCCGAAGGCGATGACTGCCAGCAGCACCGTACGCAGCACGATGTCGGACAGCGGCCGGGAGGGGATCCCGACGGCCGCACGGCGGCGGTTGCCCAGCAGCGAGGTCACGAAGAACACCGCGACCGCGGCGGCGGCCAGACCGTAGGCGGCGGCGACGTCGGAGAAGAAGTACGTCGTCAGACTGCCCACGGCGCCCTCGCTGTCCAGGTTGATGGTGCCCTGGTCACCGAGCAGTTGGAGCATGAAGCCGAGCCAGAACAGCAGGCCGGCGAGGGTGACGGCGAACGCCGGAGCGCCGATCTTCGCGAAGAAGAAGCCGTGGAGCGCGCCGATCGCGGCTCCGGCGGCGAGGGCCACGAAGACCGCGAGCCATTCGTTCATCCCGTGGGTCACGGCCATGACCGCGACGATCGCGCCCGAGACACCGCTGACCGAACCGACCGACAGGTCGATCTCGCCGAGGAGCAGCACGAAGATGATGCCCACGGCCATCGTGCCCGTGCCCACCATGGTCACGGCGATGTCCGAGATGTTCTTCGCGGAGAGGAACTCGGAGTTCAGGCTCTGGAAGACGACGGCGATGATGACCAGGCCGATCACGACCGGGATGGAGCCGAGGTCCCCGGCGTGCAACTTGCGCTTGAACTCGGAGAGGTAGCCCGCGATGCCCTGCTCGCGTACCAGCAGCCGGGGGTCGACCGCGGTGACCGCGTCGTGCGCGGCGTCCGGGTTCACTACCTGGTGTCCGCCTGCACCGTGGGCGGAGGTCTTGTCGATGCTCACTTCTGCGCCTCCGAGGTGCGCGCCGCACGACGGGTCACGGCGTTGTCCGTGGCGCCGGTGATGGCGGAGATGATCTCTTCCTGCGAGGTGGACTTGACGTCGAAGACGCCGTTGTTGCGGCCGAGGCGGAGCACCGCCACCTTGTCGGCGACGGCCTTCACATCGGCCATGTTGTGGCTGATGAGGATGACGGCGTGGCCGCGCTCGCGCAGCCGCTCCACAAGGTCGAGCACCTGTGCGGTCTGCTCTACGCCGAGCGCGGCGGTCGGCTCGTCGAGGATGACGAGCTTGGGCTCACCGAGCATCGAACGGGCGATGGCCACCGTCTGCCGCTGACCGCCGGAGAGGGAGGCGATCGGGATGCGCACGCTGGGGATGCGGATCGACAGCGTGCTCAGCAGCTCGCGGGAGCGGCGCTCCATCTCGACCTCGTCCAGAACACCGCGCTTGCGCAGCTCACGGCCGAGGTAGAGGTTGCCGACGACGTCGATGTTGTCGCACAGCGCGAGGTCCTGGTAGACGGTCGCGATGCCCAGGTTCTGGGCGTCGTGGGGCTTGTGGATCGCGACGGACCTGCCCTCCCACTCGATGACGCCCTCATCGATGGGGTGCACTCCCGCGATCGTCTTGACCAGGGTGGACTTACCGGCGCCGTTGTCGCCTACAAGGGCGACCACCTCGCCGGCGTGGACCTCAAGCTCTACGTCGGTGAGCGCCTGGACGGCACCGAACCGCTTGGAGACCCCGCGCAACGCCAGCACGGGCGTAGCGAACACGTGAACCATCTCCTTCGCCGCCTGACCGGCGGGGCTGCCGCGCCCCCGGAAGACCAGGTGGTGCGGTGGGTCGAGCAGAATCAAGTATTCAGAAAGAACCGAAAGCAAGCAGACCGGAAGTAGGCGGACCGGAAGCAAGCAGAAGCGTTTCTGCCCGGTGCCCCGCCCCTATAGCGGGACTGGACTGGGACGGGGCACCGGGCAGGCTTCCGGGGTCCCTGGGTCCCTGGCCTGGGCTTGGCGTACTGGACTCCGACAGTCCGGACGCCGGACGCCGGCCGGGACTCCGGGGGACCTACTTCAGGCCGGCCGCTTCGCAGGCGGCCTTGTACTTCGCGGTGCAGATCTCGTCGATGGTGTAGACGCCGTCCTTGATCACGGTGTCCTTGATGTTGTCCTTGGTCAGCGAGACGACCGGGACGAGCACGGCGGGGATGCCGTTGTTGGTGGGGCTGTCGACCCGGGCGGTCTCCACGGCCCCGAGCTTCTCGCCCTTGGCGAGCAGCACGGCCATCTTGGCGGCGGCGGCTGCCTCCGGCGCGTACGGCTTGTAGACGCTCATGTACTGCTCACCCGCGACGATCCGCTGCACACCGGCGAGCTCGGCGTCCTGGCCGGTGACCGGGGGGAGCTTGGTGAAGCCGCCGGCCTTCAGGGCGGTGATGATGCCGCCCGCCATGCCGTCGTTCGCGGAGTACACGCCGATGATCTTGTCCTTGCCGAGGGCCGAGATCGCGGCCTCCATGTTGGAGTTGGCGTTCTCCGGCTTCCACTCCTTGGTGTCGTACTCCTTGCCGATGTTGACCTTGCCTTCGAGCTCGGCCTTCGCGCCCTTCTTGAAGAGGGCGGCGTTCGGGTCGGTGATGGCACCGTTCATCATGACGATCTGGCCGTCCTTGGCCTTGTCGCCCAGCGCCGCGAGGAGCGCCTTGCCCTGGACGTGGCCGACCTCTTCGTTGTCGAAGGAGGTGTACGCGTCGATCGGGCCCTCGGCGAGGCGGTCGAAGGCAACGACCGGGATACCGGCCTCCTTGGCCTTCTTCACGCTGCCGGCGATCGCCTTGGAGTCGACCGCGTCGATGATCAGCGCGTCCACCTTGTTGGTGATCATCGTCTCGACCTGCTGGGTCTGGAGCGTCGCGTCCTGCTTGGCGTTGGCGTAGACGACCTCGGCCTTGCCGTTCGTCAGCTTGCTGATCTCCTCCTCGATCAGCGGCTTGTCGAACTTCTCGTAGCGGGCGGTCTGGTTCTCCGGGAGCAGCAGACCGATCTTGAGGTCGTCGCCCTTCTTCTCGCCCGCGCTGTTGGCGTTCTCTCCGGACTCCTTGGCACTGCCACAGGCGGCGAGGGACACGGCCATGGCGGTGGCGGCGAGTGCCACGGCTGCGCGACGCATCTGCGTGTTCATTCAGAAACCTCCCTGACGAGGCCGCGTCACGCGGCCGAGGTGGCTGGAAGTCAACTCGGACGCCTCCCCGTCGTCAAGGAGTAAATCCTTAACGAGATGACAACGGTGCCATTCGTTATCTAAGTGAAGGCAGGCCCACCCGCAGAGAGGGCACTTCCAGAACCAGCAGAACTATCCATAAGTGTTGAATCGCCCATTTCGCTGAGCACAAGCGCCAGGGCACCCAGCACCTCAGCCCGACTCCCCAGCGCCCCGGGCAGCAGCGACAGTTGGCGGGCCGCGCTGGGAATCGCGTACCGGGAGACGGACTCCCTGATCGGCGCAAGCACCAATTCTCCCGCTTCGGCCAGATTGCCGCCCAGCACGACCCTGGTCGGATTAAGTAGATTGCATAGATTCGCGACCCCGCTGCCGATGTGCCGCCCCACGTCGGCGATCACCCTGCGGCAGCCCGGATCGCCCTCACGCGCCAGCTGCACGACCCGGTCCATGGTCAGATCCGGGCCATGACTGGGCTGGAGCAACGGCAGCACATAGCGGGCGGAAGCGAAGGTCTCCAGGCAGCCCCGATTGCCGCAACGGCAGACGGGACCCGACTCATCCAGGGTGATATGCCCGATCTCGCCCGCCGTGCCGCCCGGGCCCCGGTAGATCTGGCCGTTGATGACCAGCCCCGCGCCCACACCGCTGGCCACCTTGATGTAGGCGAGGTCCTTCACGCCCCGGCCGCTGCCCCAGACCAGCTCGCCGAGCGCGCCGAGGTTGGCGTCGTTGTCGACGTACACCGGCACCCCGAGCCGCCGCGAGAGCTCGTCGCTGGGGTTTATCCCGGTCCAGCCCGGCAGGATCGACGTCGACCCCAGCGTCCCGGACTCGACATCGATCGGCCCCGGCACACCGAGCCCGACCCCGATCACCTTGTCCGCGCTGATCCCGGTGTCCGCGATCAGCCGTTTGACCAGCACTTCCGCCCGACCGAAGCCCTCCTCGGACGAGGCGTCGACATCAAGCGGCTCGGACTCCTCGGCCAGCACCTGATGGGCGAGGTTGCCCACGGCGACCCGTAGGTGGGTGTGCCCGAAGTCCACCCCGATCACGATCCCCGCGTCCCCGCTCAGCGACACGCTCCGAGCCCGCCTGCCGCCCGCCGAGGTGGGGGTCACCTCGACCGTGCCGCCCTCCTTCAGTTCGCGAACGATGTTGGAGACCGTGGCGGCGGACAGGCCGGTCGACCTCGCGATCTCGGCCTGAGTGAGCGAGCCGGCCATACGCACAGCACGTACGACACGCTCGAGATTCGCCCGATGCAGAGATGTCTGCGACCCCGGAGTCTCCATCGACTCACACACTCCCGCTCATTACTCCAACATGTGAACTCTAAGGGGAGCCTTTGGGGCTGCTCCCCGTCAAGACCTGAGCGCATACGCAGAGCCCGCCGGATGCGTGCTGCGGCGGGCAGTCCTGGCACGAAAGCCCCGCCCGGCTGCCTCAAGGGCGGCAAACGGACGGGGTCCCTTGACTTCAGCATCCGCAGCCTTCACGGCGCGGCGGGTCTGCTAGTGCTGTGACCCCCGCGGCGTGGGCCACGCGGCGCTTCCGGGGCCCGGGGGCCACGCGGAGGCGGCCCTGCCGCAGGGCTCAGCCCTACTTCAGCGCCCCCGCCGTCAGCCCGGCCACCACCTGCCGCTGGAAGATCACATACGCCGCCAGCACCGGCAGCATCGCCATCACCAGCCCCGCGAACAGGCCTGACCAGTCGCCCTTGTACCCCTGGCTCACCGCCAGCTGGACCAGCCCCTGGGACAGCACCTTCTGGTCCTGATCGCTGTTCAGCACCGTCGGCAGCATGTACTGGTTCCACTGGCCCAGGAAGTTGAAGATGCCCACGCTGATCAGTCCGGGTTTGGCCATCGGCAACATGACCTGGAAGAACGTACGGGTGTGCGAGGCCCCGTCGATCAGGGCCGCCTCCGCCACCGACGTCGGCAGCGTGCGGAAGAAGGCGGTCAGGAAGAACACCGTGAAAGGCAGCGAGTACGCGATGTAGACGAGGATCAGGCCGTGGATCGTGTTCAGGAGCTGGATGTTGTTCATGACGTAGAACAGCGGGACCAGCGCCAGCATGATCGGGAAGCTCATGCCGCCGACGAAGAGGAAGTAGATGAAGCGGTTGCCCGGGAAGTCGAACCGGGCGAGGACGTACGCCGCCATCGAGCCGAGCAGCAGCGTGCCCGCGAGGGAGCCGGCGACCACCAGGACGGTGTTCAGGAAGTAGTCGCTCATATGGGCCTGGCTCCAGGCACGGGACCAGTTCTCGAAGTGGAGCCGGTCGGGCAGCGCCCAAGGCGAGCTGAAGATCGCGTTGTCATCCTTGAACGAGGTCATCACGGCCCACAGCAGCGGCAGGACGACCATCAGGGCCCACAGGACCAGCATGCCGTGCGAGAAGACGTTGAGGACCTTGCCGTCGCCGTGGCGCCGCCTGCGCCGCGAAGGCGCGCCGGGCGGGTCCGGCCGGTGGGTCTTCGCCACCTGCGGCAGGGTTGACCCAGCGGCGCCGGCGGGAGAGGTCGCTGAAGTTTGCGAGGTCTCCGTCATCTTCACGTCAGTACTCCAGACGCTCTCGCCGACCCAGCTTCATCACGACGGCGGCGAACGCCAGCGTGACAATCAGCAGGGCGACGCCGATCGTGGTCGCGTAGGCCGCCGCGCCGTCGCGGAACGCGGACTGGTACACGTACAGCACCATCACCGTGGTCGAGTAGTCGGGGCCGCCCGGCCCCGTGGTCATGATCTGCACCACCGCGAAGGACTCCGCGCCGAGCGCGAGGATGCCCATGTAGACCCAGCCGGACTGGATGGTGTCCCACAGCAGCGGCAGCGTGATCCGGAAGAAGGTGGTGAACCGGGTCGCGCCGTCCAGCAGCGCGGCTTCGTAGAAGTCCTTCGGGATGGACGCCATCGCCGCTGAGAAGAGAACGACGAAGAAGCCCACCGTGGACCAGACGAGGACCGCCATCACACACCACAGGGCGAGGTCCGGGTCGCCCAGCCACAGCGGCTGGATCCCGCCCAGCCCGACCGCCTTGAGCGCCGAGTTGATGGCCCCGCTCTCGGGGTTGTACGCGAACTGGAAGAGCAGGGCGACGATCGCGATCGACAGCACCTGCGGGAAGAAGTAGGCGATCTTGTAGAAGGACGAGCCGCGTACCCCGGAGACCGTGGCGCCTCTCCGGTGCCGTCCACCGACATTGATCATGAAGGCGAAGAACAGGGCGAGGCCGATGGTGGCCACCGGCAGCAGCAGCGCGAACAGCAGGCTGTGCTGGAGGGACTTCCAGAAGATGTCGTCGTCCCACATCCGGGCGTAGTTGTCGAAGCCGACCATGGCGAAGTCCGGGCTCAGACCGGTCCAGTCGGTGAAGGAGTAGAAGATCGACTGGACGAACGGCCAGACGACGAAGAGCGCGTACAGCGCCAGGGGGGCCGCCAGGAACCCCACGATGAAACGGTACTTGCCGTGCTGCATGCCTACCGACCCCGATCCTGCGGAACGCGCCGCCGCTGGTGCCGAGTGCCCCGGGTGCTCCCGGGAACGCCGTCAGAGCGGCGGTCCCGGGAGCACTGGCCGCTCACTGGTGCTTGTACTTCTTGACGGACGAGTCCTGGGCGGCCTTGTCGGCGAATCCCTGGATCTTGCTGATCGCCTCGGCCGGGGTGAGCCGTCCGGCCATCATCTCGCCCAGGCCCGCCACGCCGATCTGCTCCTTCTGGAGCTTGACGTACCAGTCCTGGAGGCGCGGGTTGACAACGTTCTCCCCCGCTGTGGCAAGCGCCGCGACACCCGATTTCAGACCCGGTGTCAGCGCGATCCCGTCGGTGCCGCCGTTGAACGCGGTCAGCGACTTCACCTGCCGGGTGAAGTTCCGCGACGACGCCTCGCTGAGCATGATGCGCAGCTGCTCCATGCCGCCCTCGACGTTCTTGGCGTTCGCCGGGACGATGAAGGGCTCGCCACCGGAGGCCCAGATGGTGCCGAACGGCATCGCGTCCGACGCGTCGAGTCCGGACGGCGCGGCGACCGCGAGGTCGAAGTCCTTCGGCATGGTGGCGGCGGCCTCGTTCTCCACCCAGGAGCCGTTGGGGATGAACAGCGCCTTGCCCTTGGTCCAGGCGGTCTGGGACTGGATGTGGTCGAGGCCGGGGGTGCCCTTGAGGACGTACCCCTTCTTGTAGAGCTCGTAGTACGCCTCGAAGGCGGACTTGACGGCGGGGTGCTTCCAGGCGTTGGGCTCCAGGTTGTCGATCGAGTCCAGGACCTCCCGGCCGCCGATCTTGGCGATGAACGGGTAGAGCGAGAAGGGGAGGTAGTACGGATGCTTGCCGGCGTACGTCCACCCGGCGATGCCCCGCTTCTTCGCCTTCTCGCAGAGGGCGAGCATCTCGTCCCAGGTCTCGGGGTACTGGGCGTCGAGCCGGTCGAGCGCGGTCGCCGAATACCAGACGCCGTAGACGGTGTAGGCGTAGTAGAGGATCCAGACGGGTGCGCCGTCGAACTGGCCCATCTCGACGATTCCGGGGCGCAGGGTGTCGCGCACCGTCTTGTCGGGGTTGTCGAACGAGGGCGCGTCGAGCAGCGGGGTGAGGTCGGCGAGTTGCTTCTTGCCGACGAGGACGCCCATGTCCATCTGCTCGGCACCCGAGTTGTCGATGAGGTCGGGTGGGGTCCCGCCGTTGAAGCGGGGCTGGAGCTCGGACTGGATCTTCTGGGTGGCCTTGTGGGTAACCTGGGGTGCCTTCGGGAAGGCCGCGTTGTACTTCTTCTCCGCGTCGATGGCGTACTGCTGGCCGAAGCCGCCGTCGAAGATGACCACCTCCAGGGGGGCGGTCTCGTTGACGCCGAGCGGGTTGGTCTTGGTGACCTTGCCCTTCTCGACCTTGGAGCCGCCCGCCCCGCCGGTGCCGCTCGCGCAGGCGGACAGGAGGTTCATCGCCGGAAGGGTGATAAGGCCGATCGCCGCGGTGCGCTTGATCAGTGCACGGCGGTCGATACCGCCGTTCGGATGGCCGGAGGTAGATCCCATGCTCAAGTCCTCGCCTTCTCCAGGACTCAGGCGGTGTACCGGTCGCCCGTCTCATCGTCTGAGGCGAAGGCCCCGCCACCGCGGTCTTTTGCTGAAGCTGGGTCGTGCAGGGGGTTCAGTCGTGCAGGGGTGCGGTCGTGCCGGGGTCAGTGGGGCGCGACGGGTACGGGGTGGGCGGCGCCCGGCTCGCCGCCGCGCCGCGTTCGCTCGGGAGGCGGACGCCGACAGGTATAGTCCACTTGCGGTCGGCTGAGCAAGATCGAAAACAAGGTTGACCGCCAGACTTTCCCGATCTGAGATCTCACGGATAGCGGGAGTACCACCAAATCCCTTCCTCTCCGCCTCACTGCGCCGTTTCCACCCCCTCATCCATTCGCGATCAAGAATCTCATCGAAACGGCCGATTTCGAACCTGCCACACCGTCAACACCCTTGACACCGTGCGGCACTTGCCTCCCTACTGGAGCTTGCGCAATCAGTCTGACAACGTTGTCCGGATTCGCTCCCGCAGGGAGGAAAGCGTCGGCATGCGGCCCAGATCCAGCTCTCGGCACAGACGATTCCGCGTGGCTGCGCTAGCGGCGGCCACCGCCCTGCTGGTGGCGGCAGGACAGTACGCCGCCACCGCGCAACCCTCGCAACCTCCTTCACTGGCAACGGAGTTCAGTACTTCGTTCGAGGCGAACGAGGCCCGGCCCGACTGGCGCGACACCGTGGAGACGGGACCGGACGGAGGCAAGCGGTCATCCGGCGTCGACGGCGGCTACGCTTCCGGAATTCCGGGCAATGTGACGGACAAGGTCATCGAACTGCGTGCCAGCGGCGAGAACAGCGGAGCCGGCGAGGTCAAGGAAAATCTGGTCGATCTCCAGCCCACCACCAAATGGTTGGGTTTCCAGTCCAGCGCCTGGATCGAATTCGACACGGACGCCCCGGTCAAGGTCGTCAGATACGCGTTGACCTCGGCCAATGACTTCCCCACCCGCGATCCCAGGGACTGGACACTCCAGGGCTCGCCGGACGGCAGGGAGTGGAAGACCCTCGACACCCGCACGGGCGAGGCCTTCGACCGGCGCTTCCAGACCAGGACATACGACATCGACGCCGCCGCCGCGGCCGCGTACACCCACTACCGCCTGGAGATCGCCGCGAACAACGGCGCGTCCGACGCCACCCAGTTGGCCGATGTGCAGTTCTCCGACGGCGACACCGGCACCCCGGCACCCGAGGACATGCGCAGCCTGGTCGACCGCGGGCCCGGGGGCTCCCCCACCGCGAAGGCGAACGCGGGTTTCACGGGCAAACGCGCACTGAGGTACGCGGGCACACACAAGACGGACGGGCGCGCGTACTCGTACAACAAGATCTTCGATGTCAGTACAGCCGTACGGCGGGACACGGAGCTGTCGTACCGGGTCTTTCCGTCCATGGCGGAGACGGACCTGAAGTACCCCGCCACCCATGTGGCCGTGGACCTCGCGTTCACCGACGGCACCTATCTGAGTGACCTCCGGGCGGTGGACTCACACGGCGGGCTGCTGACGCCGCAGGGCCAGGGCGCGGCCAAGCGGCTCTACGTCAACCAGTGGAACCAGGTCACCGCGCGGATCGGGGCCGTCGCGGCGGGCAAGACGGTGGACCGGATCCTGGTGGCGTACGACTCCCCCACCGGCCCCGCGAGGTTCCAGGGCTGGATCGACGACATCAGGCTCGCCGCGGCGGTGCCCGCGACGCGGCCGGCGCGCCTGTCGGACTACGTCTCCACAGTGCGCGGCACCAACTCCAGCGGTTCGTTCTCGCGTGGCAACACCTTCCCGGCGACCGCGGTACCGCATGGTTTCAACTTCTGGACCCCGGTCACCAACGCGGGCTCACTGAGCTGGCTGTACGAATACGCCCGCGCCAACAACGCCGACAACCTGCCCACCATCCAGGCGTTCAGCGCCAGCCATGAGCCGAGCCCGTGGATGGGCGACCGGCAGACCTTCCAGCTCATGCCGTCGGCTGCCGACGGCACGCCCGACACCTCCCGCACGGCCCGGGCTCTGCCCTTCCGGCACGAGAAGGAGACCGCGCGTGCGCACTACTACGGGGTGACCTTCGAGAACGGGCTCAAGGCCGAGATCGCCCCGGCGGACCACGCCGCGATGATGCGATTCACCTATCCGGGTGAGCAAGCCGCGGTGCTGTTCGACAACGTCACCGAGCAGGCCGGGCTCAGCCTCGACCCCGCGACCAGCTCCTTCACCGGCTACTCCGACGTCAAGAGCGGCCTCTCCACGGGTGCCACCAGGCTGTTCGTGTACGGGGTCTTCGACGCGCCCGTCACCGCGTCCGCGTCGCAGGGCGTCAAGGGGCATCTGCGCTTCGACGCCGGAGCCGACCGCACCGTCACCCTGCGGATCGCGACCTCGCTGATCAGCGTCGACCAGGCGAAGCGGAACCTGGCCCAGGAGATCCCGCAGTCCTCGGACTTCGACCGGGTCAAGGGCCTCGCGCAGGATGCCTGGGACGGCATCCTCGGCCGGGTCCGGGTCGAGGGCGCGACCCATGACCAGCTGGTGACGCTCTACTCCTCGCTCTACCGGCTGTATCTGTATCCGAACTCCGGCTTCGAGAAGGTGGACGGGAAGGACGTGTACGCCAGCCCCTTCTCACCGCAGACCGGCCCGGACACCCCGACCCGCACCGGCGCGAAGCTCGTCGACGGCCGGGTCTACGTCAACAACGGTTTCTGGGACACCTACAGGACCACCTGGCCCGCGTACTCCTTCCTGACTCCGGGCAAGGCAGGCGAGCTGGTCGACGGCTTCGTCCAGCAGTACCGGGACGGCGGCTGGATCTCCCGCTGGTCGTCGCCCGGTTACGCCGATCTGATGACCGGCACCTCGTCCGATGTCGCCTTCGCCGACGCGTACGTCAAGGGCGTACGGGGCTTCGACGCCGAGACCGCCTACGAGGCGGCACTCAAGAACGCGACCGTGGCACCGCCGCACCGGGGCGTGGGCCGCAAGGGCATGGAGACCTCGCCGTTCATCGGATACGCGTCGACCGAGACCCACGAGGGACTGTCCTGGACGCTGGAAGGCTGTCTCAACGACTACGGCCTCTCCCGGATGGCCGAGGCTCTTTTCAAGAAGACACACAAGCCCCGCTACAAGGAGGAGGCGGCCTACTTCCTCAACCGCGCACGCACCTATGTGTCGCTGTTCGACTCCGAAACCGGCTTCTTCCAGGGCCGGAACCTGAAGGGTGACTGGCGGGTCCCGGCGGACCGGTACGACCCCAGGATCTGGGGATACGACTACACCGAGACCAATGGATACGGCTATGCGTTCACGGCGCCCCAGGACACCCGCGGCCTGGCGAACCTGTACGGCGGCCGGGCCGGGCTCGGCGGGAAACTGGACACCTACTTCGCCACGCCGGAGACCGCCTCGCCGGAGTTCGCGGGCTCGTACGGAGGCGTCATCCACGAGATGACGGAGGCCAGGGACGTACGGATGGGCATGTACGGGCACTCCAACCAGGTCGCCCACCATGTCACCTATATGTACAACGCGGCTTCCCAACCGTGGAAGACGCAGGAGAAGGTGCGCGAGGTGCTGTCCCGCCTCTACACCGGCAGCGAGATCGGCCAGGGCTACCACGGCGACGAGGACAACGGCGAGCAGTCCGCCTGGTTCCTGTTCTCCGCGCTGGGCTTCTATCCGCTGGTGATGGGCAGCGGGGAGTACACCATCGGGTCGCCCTTGTTCACCAAGGCCACCGTGCGGCTGGAGAACGGCCGTGAGCTGGTGGTGACTGCCCCACGCAACAGCGCCTCGAACATCTACGTCCAGGGTGTGAAGGTCAACGGCCGGACGTGGCACTCCACCGCGCTGCCGCACGAGCTCCTCGCGCGCGGCGGCACCCTGGAGTTCGCCATGGGCCCCCGGCCCTCGCGCTGGGGGACGGGCAGCGGTGCCGCTCCGGTGTCCATCACCCAGGACGACAGGGTGCCGGAACCACGGCGCGACACGATCAGCGGCGCCGGCCCGCTGTTCGACGACACCTCCGCCACGGAGGGGGCACTGGGCCCGTCGGCGCCCGTGGGGCTGCCGGTCGCATCCGGCACCAGAGCCGTCCAGTACACCCTCACCTCGTCGGCGAAGGCCACGGCGCCGACAGGCTGGGTGCTCCAGGGCTCGCATGACGGCACCACGTGGACCGATGTCGACAAGCGGGCCGGTGAGTCGTTCGCCTGGGACCGGCAGACCCGGGTGTTCACGGTCGGCCAGCCAGGCACCTTCGACAGGTACCGGCTGGTCCCGGCGGCGGCGGCGTCCCTCGCGGAGATCGAGCTGATCGCCTCGCGACGCAGCGGAGCGTGACCGTCGTTCATCCGAGGTATGTACCGCGACGACCGGTGGATCGGTCCTGGTGCCGATCCGCCGGGCAGGGCCCGTCGCCTGGCGTCGAGTGCACCGAACCCCCTGAAACGGAAGGCGGTCGCACACCAATGCAGCAAACGCAGGACACCGCTCTCGCCGCGGACGCCGAACTCGGCCCGCTGGGACGGCGTTCCGGTGAACTGGAAGGCAGCGGTGGAGAACGGCGCCGAGAGCTACCACCACATGGGCACACACGCGGGCGCGCTGGAGCCGGTGCCGCCCGGCAAGGTCACCGTACTCCACGAGTGCGAGGGCCGCTGGTTCAGCGCGTTCATGCCGTTCGCACCCACGGCGGCGGAGGCGATGGCTGACGACATGGCGGCTGCGCTGTCGATGACGATCCCGGGCCTTGGCGAGGCGGAACTGTCGGGCATGCTGATCGCGGGGGTCTTTCCGCAGCTGATGCCGGCCCTGCTGCCGACCGGTGCGACCTGCTTCCGCTGGATCCCGACGGGGCCCGGCACCCATGACGCCCACGCGACCGTGCCCGTCCCTCGTGTGGTGAGACAGTCACCGGACTCTGAGTCGTATCTGCGGCTGTCACGTGTGTGGCCGGAGCTGATCCAGGGGGAAGACCTCATCGCGATCCGGGGGTCCAGCGCGGGTTGGCGACCCAGCCCGAGCCGTCCGGCGGGCGCCTCTCGCATCTGGAGCGTCCGTTGTGGCAGTTCCAGCGATATCCGGCCGATCGTCTGACGAACGGTCACTCCTGAACCGGACGGGCGCTCACCCGACCGGCGAGCGCCCGGTCGCAGGTCCGCCGATGGGCGCATACGTTCCGAAGGGTGGAGCTGATCATCACACCCGGGGACGGTCTGGTCGACGAGGTACCCCACCTCCTCGTTCAGGGACTCGGCGCGCATGAGCAGGTGACGGTGCGGATCGACGTGACCGACGCCGCGGGAGCGGTATGGCGGTCCGTCAACCGCTACCGGGCCGATGCCCGGGGAGTCGCCGGCACGGCGCTGACCGCACCGATCGCGGGCTCGTACACCGGTATCGACCCGTCGGGGCCGTGGTGGTCGATGACCCCCGTTCACCGGGACGGGTCGCCCGTCACCTTCACGGCCTCTGACGACGCGTTGACGTGGACCGTGTGGTGCGCCGCCGACTCCGCGCGCCAGGTGCGGCGTACGGTCGTCCGCCGCTGGCGGGCCCGGAGGGTCGGTCGCACGGAACGGGACGACCAGGGGTTGCGGCTCCTGGAGTACGCACCGCGCGGTGCCGGGCACGGAGACCGCCCGGTGGTGCTGATGGTGCCGGGCGCCGGTGGCCCGGGGGCGGTTGCGCCCACGGCGGCGCTGCTGGCGTCCCGCTGCGGCTTCACCACGGTGGTCGTCGCATCCACGGCGCATGCGGTCATGCCCGTCGAGCACATCGCGCGGGCCGTCGGCGCGGTGGCGACCGGCCGCCGCGTCGGAGTCGTCGCCTTCTCCCTGGGCACGGGCGGGGCGCTGGCGGCACTCGCCCTGGCCGGGGTGCCGGTGCACGCGGTGGTCGCGATCGCCCCGACACACGTGATCTGGCAGGCCCCCCATCGAGGCGGCCCGCCGCCGAAGACCTCGTCATGGACCTACCGGGATGTGCCGCTTCCGTACGTACCCGTGCGCGACACACTGCTGCTCCCGCAACTCGCCGCCCGTACCCTGCTGCGCCGCCTACCAGGCGGCCTGTCGCGTTCGCCGGCACTGCGGCTGCGCCGCACCTACCAGTCCGGGCTCAGGAACGCCGTCGCCGTGCGCGGCGCGCTGATCCCGGTCGAGGACATCACCGCCCCGCTGATGGCGATCGCCGGCACCGATGACGCGGTGTGGCCTGCGGCTACCATGGCCCGCGCCCTGCTGGCGCGGCGCCGTGCCGTCCGGTCCGACGACGTGCTGCTGGTCCACCGGGGTGCCGGTCACCTCCTGCGGCCACCGCTCGTCCCGACGACCGTCGACCGCACCGCCGCGCTGGTCTCCGGTGGCACTCCGCAGGCGACCGCTCTGGCGCAGAGCGAGACCTGGGCGGCCATGACGGCGTTCCTGGAGCGCCGTCTCTCTTCCGACGGGGTTACCTCTGGGGCGAGTTGACGGCAGATAGCGCGCCGTGCCGGCTTCCGTAGCGGGCGACCGGCTTCCCGGCCGGCGCCCTGTGGCTGCACAAGGGCACCAGCACCGGCGGCCTGTCCGCGCGCGTCAAGCTCGGCAAGGCCTGGAACATCTACAACCACCTGGCCGGCCGCGGCGATCTGACCGGCGACGGCCGGGGCGACATCGTGGCCAAGGACGAGTCCGGTGTGCTGTGGCTCTACAAGGGCACGGGCAAGTCCACCGCGCCGTTCTCGGCACGCACCAAGATCGGCTCCGGCTGGAATACCTACCGGCAGATGTTCTGATCCGCCGGCGACCGGCCGCGGGCTGGCTCGCTGAGCGATCCCGACCCGTTGAACGCTTGAGGGCCGCGCCCCCCATCCATGGGAG
>NZ_JBHXFA010000055.1:3496-13274 GCF_042724175.1 Streptomyces sp. NPDC127084 | reverse complement strand
GGCACGGGGCGCGCTCCCGCGGCGCGACCCCCCCGGCCAGACACCGGGCGCGGCCGCGGGCCGCGCGCCCCCCGGCGGCGCTCGTCTGCGGATCCTCGTACCGATCCTGAGCGGATCGGGCTCCGCGGCGCGCTTACTTGCGGATCAGGCTCCGCAGCACGTACTGCATGATGCCGCCGTTGCGGTAGTAGTCCGCCTCACCGGGGGTGTCGATGCGGACCACCGCGTCGAACTCCATACCGGTGTCCGTGCTGACCTTGACCGTACGCGGCGTGGTGCCGTCGTTGAGCTCGGTGACACCGGCGATGGAGAAGGTCTCCTCGCCAGTCAGACCGAGGGACTCGGCCGTGGCGCCCTCCGGGAACTGGAGCGGGAGGACGCCCATGCCGATGAGGTTCGAGCGGTGGATGCGCTCGTACGACTCGGCGATGACGGCCTTGACGCCGAGGAGCGCGGTGCCCTTGGCGGCCCAGTCGCGGGACGAGCCGGAGCCGTACTCCTTGCCCGCCAGCACGACCAGCGGGATGCCCTGGTCGATGTAGTTGCGGGAGGCGTCGTAGATGAACGACACCGGGGCGTCCGCCTGGGTGAAGTCGCGGGTGTAGCCGCCCTCGGTGCCCGGCGCGATCTGGTTGCGCAGGCGGATGTTGGCGAACGTGCCGCGGATCATGACCTCGTGGTTGCCTCGGCGCGAGCCGTAGGAGTTGAAGTCACGACGCTCCACACCGTGCTCGGTGAGGTACTTGCCGGCCGGGGTGTCGGCCTTGATCGCACCGGCCGGGGAGATGTGGTCGGTGGTGACCGAGTCGCCCAGCTTGGCCAGCACGCGGGCACCGGTGATGTCGGTGACCGGGGTGGTCTCCATCGTCATGCCCTCGAAGTACGGGGGCTTGCGGACGTAGGTCGACTCGGCGTCCCACTCGAAGGTGTTGCCGGTCGGGATCGGGAGGGCCTGCCACTGGGCGTCGCCCGCGAAGACGTCCTGGTAGGACTTGTTGAACATGTCCTCGCCGATGGCGTTGGCCACGACGTCGTTGACCTCGGCCTCGGAGGGCCAGATGTCCTTCAGGTAGACCGGGTTGCCCTCGGTGTCGGTGCCGAGCGCGTCACGGGTGATGTCCACCTTCATGGAGCCCGCGAGGGCGTACGCGACGACCAGCGGCGGGGACGCCAGGTAGTTCATCTTGACGTCGGGGTTGATCCGGCCCTCGAAGTTCCGGTTGCCGGAGAGCACCGAGGTCACGGCCAGGTCGTGCTCGTTGACGGCCTTGGAGACCTCCTCCGGCAGCGGGCCGGAGTTGCCGATGCAGGTGGTGCAGCCGTAGCCGACCAGGTTGAAGCCGACCTTGTCGAGGTACGGGGTCAGGCCCGCCTTGTCGAAGTAGTCGGTGACGACCTTGGAGCCCGGGGCGAGGGTGGTCTTGACCCACGGCTTGCGGGTCAGGCCCTTCTCGACCGCCTTCTTGGCCACCAGGGCGGCGGCGACCATGACGTACGGGTTCGAGGTGTTGGTGCAGGAGGTGATCGCGGCGACGGTGACGGCACCGTGGTCGATCTCGTACGTGGAGCCGTCGGGGGCCGTGACCGTGGTCGGGCGGGACGGGACACCGTTGGTGGACGCCGGGGCGTCGGAGGCCGGGAAGGACTCCTTGCCCGCCTCGTCGGCGTCGTCCACGTAGTTGCGTACGTCCAGGGCGAACTGCTGGGCGGCGTTCGCGAGGACGATACGGTCCTGCGGGCGCTTCGGGCCGGCGATCGACGGGACGACGGTGGAGAGGTCGAGCTCCAGCTTCTCGGAGAAGTCGGGCTCGGCGGCCGGGTCGAGCCAGAGGCCCTGCTCCTTGGCGTACGCCTCGACCAGCGCGACCTGCTGCTCGCTGCGGCCGGTCAGGCGCAGGTAGTTCAGGGTCTCGCCGTCGATCGGGAAGATCGCGGCGGTGGAGCCGAACTCCGGCGACATGTTGCCGATGGTGGCGCGGTTGGCGAGCGAAGTGGCGGCGACGCCCTCACCGTAGAACTCGACGAACTTGCCGACGACGCCGTGCTTGCGCAGCATCTCGGTGATCGTGAGCACCAGGTCGGTGGCGGTGGTGCCGGGCGTGAGCTCACCGGTGAGCTTGAAGCCGACGACGCGCGGGATGAGCATCGAGACCGGCTGGCCCAGCATGGCGGCCTCGGCCTCGATACCGCCGACGCCCCAGCCCAGCACACCGAGGCCGTTGACCATGGTGGTGTGCGAGTCGGTGCCGACGAGGGTGTCGGGGTACGCCTGGCCGCCCCGGACCATGACGGTGCGGGCCAGGTGCTCGATGTTCACCTGGTGGACGATGCCGGTGCCGGGCGGGACGACCTTGAACTCGTCGAAGGCGGTCTGGCCCCAGCGCAGGAACTGGTAGCGCTCCTTGTTGCGGCCGTACTCCAGCTCCACGTTCTGGCCGAAGGCGTCCGGGGTGCCGAACTTGTCGGCGATCACGGAGTGGTCGATGACCAGCTCGGCCGGGGCCAGCGGGTTGATTTTCGCCGGGTCGCCGCCGAGCTCCTTCACGGCCTCACGCATCGTGGCGAGGTCCACGACGCAGGGCACACCGGTGAAGTCCTGCATGATCACGCGGGCCGGCGTGAACTGGATCTCCTGGCTCGGCTGAGCCTGCGAGTCCCAGCCGCCGAGGGCCCGGATGTGGTCGGCGGTGATGTTGGCGCCGTCCTCGGTGCGGAGCAGGTTCTCCAGCAGGACCTTGAGGCTGTAGGGAAGGCGGGCGGAGCCCTCGACCTTGTCCAGCCGGAAGATCTCGTACGACTCGTCGCCCACGCGCAGCGTGCTGCGGGCGTCGAAGCTGTTCGCCGACACGACAGTCTCCTTTTTCCATGTGCGCGTACGAACCGCATCCTGCCGCCTGTGGCTGCCCCCCATCCGCTAAGGTAAGACTTAGTTAGGTCAGCCTTACCAGCGGTCGCGATGCTTGAGGGGTGCGGTACGCCTTCTCACAGATATCTCGATGTCGAGATAACTCTAATACATGACCGCCGACCGGTCATGCCCGGACGCCCTTGTCCTGTCGCACCGATCATTGAGCGAATCCCGCCGAAGCCCGGCGGATCGCACTTCGCCTCACCGGCAGCGAGCACGCGGGTCAGGGCGTCATCCGGCAGCGGCCGACCCGGCCCGGGGCTCCTCCGCCGCCAGGAGGCATGAGGTTCCGGCGCAGGTCAGGCGCATGTTCGGTGGATGCGGGCAGCTCGAGAGGGGGCTGCGCGAACCGCCTCCCGGAGCAAGTCCCGGTCGAGGATGCCGACCCTGTGCCGTGCACCACCCCCAGCCCGGAGCCGTCGTCGGCGGGGCGGGGCCGCATCGGGCGCGGCTCCGGGTAGACCGCCTCCGCAACCCTCGCGCGGACGAGATCCGGCCCGCCGCACGCCGCTACCGCGAACGCGCCGAAAACCCGCAGCCCGCAGCTCATCAGCGAAGCCACTGTCCGGTTGAGCCACGCAGACTTCAGTGAGGATGCTCAACGGCACGGCCGAGGAGCGATACGCGGCCGGCCGTCGCGACCCGTTGACGCACACGATGGAAGCAACCCGCACCGGGTTCGGACCGGCGCGGACGCCGCCGCCTAGTGCCTACCCGTAGACCTGCGCACGGCCCGCCGGGAAGCGGTATCCACCCACCTACTCGAAGCAGACCGGCCCTACTCGCACAATAGGCCGGTGACCACCACCTCCGAAGCACCAGAGAGCGCCACGCCGGAGCAGCGGCACGCGGACTGGCTCGAACTCTTCTTCGACCTCGTATTCGTCGCCTTCGCGGCCCAGTTGTCCCACTCCCTGCACGGCAACCCCAGCCCGCAGGACTTCGGCGTCTTCCTCGCTCTCTACTTCCCGCCCTGGTGGATGTGGATTAACTTCACGGTCGCGGCCAATCTCTTCGTCGACGACAGCGCACGCCGCCGTCTGCTGATGCTCTCGGCGATGGCCTGCCTGGCCCTCATGGCGGCGGCGGTGCCCGAGGCGACCGGGGACCGGGGGCCGGCGTACGCGCTCGGCTACGCCGGAACCCGGCTGGTACTGCTGGGGCTGTGGTGGCCGGCGACCCGGCTGCCCGGGGCGATGCGGGTTCCGAAATGGCGGCCGTTGGGCTACTGCCTCGCGTCCGGCGTACTGTGGGCCGCCTCCGCGTTCGTGCCGGGGCCCTGGCGGTACGGGATGTGGGCACTGCTCATCGTCGCGGAGGTGGTCCTGCTGCTCACCGCGCGCGGCAACGGCATCGCACGGCAGCTGCACACGGGCTACCTGGTGGAGCGGGTCGGACTCTTCGTGATCATCGTGCTCGGCGAGTCGGTGCTCGCGCTGATCACCTCGACCGACCAGACCTGGACGCTCCAGGCGGGCGTCACGGCGCTGCTCGGCTTCGTACTGCTCGCCGCACTCTGGTGGTCGTACTTCGACTTCGGCGCGACCTCGGTGGAGCTCATGCTGGGCGCCTCGCGGGGCCGCGACACCTATGTGCTCGCTCGTGACGTCGCGGGCTTCCTGCACTTCTTCGTGACGGCGTCGGTGATCTGCGTGGCCGGCGGCCTCGCCACGGCCGTGGACGAGGCGGGCCACGCCCATCTGCCGCAGGGGGCGCTGGTCGCCCTGGCCGGGGGCTTGGCGCTGTACCACCTCACCCATGCGACCATCGCGCTCCGTTACGGAAGACCGGTCGGTTCCGTAGCGGTCTGGGCGGTGCCGGGCGTCGGCATCCCGGTCCTGGTGATCGTGCTGGGCGGACATCTGGCGCCGTGGCTGGTCGTGCTGATCCTTGCGGCCGAGGCGATCGTCCATCTGCTGTACGCGAAGGCCATGGCGCGCCGCCGGCTCGCGGCCGGAATGGTCTGAGGATTCTCCAGCGGCAGCGTGCGCGCCTCACCCGAACAGATCACCCCTTTTGTCCGAGTTCGCTAGGTAATGGAGCATCAAAACAGGGCATCACCCGTACGGTCCACCCCACTGGACTGGTCATCTCATATCTGAGATAGCCTGCCGCTATGGCAGACGACTACCTCGTACGCATCGGCAAGCTCATCCGTGACGCGCGGCAGCACCGCGGCTGGACACAGACGCAGCTCGCCGAGGCGCTCGGTACCAGCCAGAGCGCTGTCAACCGCATCGAGCGCGGCAATCAGAACATCAGCCTTGAGATGATCGCCCGCATCGGCGAGGCGCTCGACAGCGAGATCGTGTCCCTCGGGTACGCCGGCCCCATGCATCTGCGCGTCGTCGGTGGGCGCCGGCTGTCCGGCGCCATCGACGTCAAGACCAGCAAGAACGCCTGTGTGGCGCTGCTCTGCGCCTCGCTGCTCAACAAGGGCCGCACCGTGCTGCGCAGGGTGGCCCGTATCGAGGAGGTCTACCGGCTCCTCGAAGTCCTGAACTCCATCGGTGTACGCACCCGCTGGATCAACGGCGGCACGGATCTGGAGATCGTGCCGCCCGCCACGCTGGACATGGACGCCATCGACGCCGACGCGGCGCGCCGGACCCGGTCGATCATCATGTTCCTCGGCCCGCTGCTGCACCGCCTGGACCGCTTCCGGCTCCCGTACGCCGGCGGCTGCGACCTCGGCACCCGTACGATCGAGCCCCATATGATCGCCCTGCGCCGTTTCGGGCTGGACATCACCGCCACCGAGGGCCTGTACCACGCGGTCGTGGAACCCTCGGCCGGCCCCGAGCGCCCGATCGTGCTGACCGAGCGCGGCGACACCGTGACCGAGAACGCGCTGCTCGCCGCCGCACGCCACGACGGCGTCACCGTCATCCGCAACGCCTCGTCCAACTACATGGTCCAGGACCTGTGCTTCTTCCTGGAGGCGCTCGGGGTACGGATCGACGGGATCGGTACCACCACCCTGACCGTGCACGGTGTGGCCAGCATCGACGTGGACGTCGACTACTCCCCCTCCGAGGACCCGGTCGAGGGGGGGGGGCGGGGCGCCCCCCCCCCCCCCCACTTCACTGATCCTGCTGTGGACTCGCCTTCCTCACAGCCCTCTGCGGGGGGCCGGTGGCAGCGCCGCGGGTGCGCGATGCTGCCCGGTGCGCCGTCGGACTCCCGACGGCCAGACGCTCAGGTCCCCGCTGAATCCCGAGCCGAATCCGGTGTAGCCGCTGCTCTGGCCCGCGCCGAAGGCCTTGAAGCCGAAGTCCTCCTCGCCGCTGCGGTCCCCTGGCAGTGCCCGGAACGACCGCCGGTACTCGGAGTAGAGGGCGTCATAGATCGGCGTGCCCTCGGGGCTCTGGCTCGGATAGGGCTCTCGGGCGGGGTCGTATGTCTGCACGTATGAGCCAACGACCCGCGTGCCGGTCGGATGCGGTCCCCGCGGGGAAAACGCAGTTCGGCGGGGGTACGCGGGGCGCACGGGGAGTTCCTCCGGACGGCGCGGGTCCCGCGAGGGCACCGGCCAGGTCAGGTGCCCGCCAGCGGCATGGCGGCGGCCACCAGCCTGCCGTTCGCCGCCGCCTTGTCCAGGGCGTCGCGCAGCAGGTCCTCACGCGGTTGCTGGCCGATGGAGCCCACCGGAGCGGCGAACACCAGCACCCGGTGGGACTTGTTGGCGGCGACCCGCCAGCCATCGGTCACCTGGAGCGGCTGGTGGGCCTGCCACCAGGCGATCGGACCGCCACCGGGGTTCCCCGGCTGGAGCACGGCGTGCAGCTGGCCCATGGCGAGCAGCACCGACCAGCCGTGCAGTGTCGGCGGCACCTCGTTGACCGCGGACACCGGGAGGAAGCCCTGTTCGATCAGCAGCGGCAGGAAGTCGTCCCCGCCGCCCACCATGCCAGGGCGGGCGATCGGGCCCGTCGGCTCCACGACCAGCGCGGGGTGCAGCTCCTCGCCGATCAGTACGAGTCCGCTGGTGACACCGAGCACAGCGGGCTCGGGAGCCGTCGGCTGCCCGACCGGATCCGCGTGCGGAGCCGGGTAGCCGTGCGTGGCGCCGGCGGTCGGCGCGGCGGCCTGTGACGGGGCCTCACCGGTGATCGACCGGACAGCGCCCTTGAGCTGCTCCTCCGAGACCTGGACGACCTGGGAGGGGATGCAGCTGGCGTGGGCGAAGGCGAGGACGGCGGTCTCCTCGCCGACGAACAGCACGGTGCTGGTGCGTTCCTGCTCGGAATCGCCCGGGGTACGGCATGAGGTGCAGTCGTAGCTGCCCGGGGCGTTCTCGCCGGCGAGCAGCCGGTCGGCTTCTTCGTCGCCGATCTCGGCGCGTACGTCCTCGCTGACGTCGAGCATGCGCGGCACGGGTGGCTCCTCGGACTCGGTGCTGGCTGGGAGCCGGGTCGTTCCCGGCTCATGACGGAACAACGGGTGAGCGGTGGAAGGAGTCACGCGCCGGGCGCAGGTGTGGCGACACATCGCCAAGTCGACAGATCAACAACAGGTCGGCACCTGCGGTTGCCGTGTGTGTGTCCGGGAGGGGCGCCGACTCGGCGTCAACCAGCGGCCCGGCGCGCGGATTGGTGCGACCTGCCCAGTAGAGTCGTTCGCAGACCGACATTTGACCGGGGGAACAACGGGGGCGCATCAGCGCATGCACATTTCTTTTCTGCTTCACAACGCGTACGGCATCGGAGGCACCATCCGTACGACGTTCAATCTCGCCCAAGTCCTGGCAGAGCGTCATGACGTCGAGATCGTCTCCGTCTTCCGGCACCGCGAGGAGCCGACTCTGGGCGCCCCTGCAGGAGTGGCCATGCGCCACCTCGTGGACCTGCGCAAGGGCAGTCCCGGCAACGACGCGAGCCATCCCGACTACACGCGGCCCGCGAAGGTGTTCCCGCGGGGCGACGGCCGCTGGAAGCAGTACAGCCGGCTCACGGACGCCCGTATCGCCGCGCATCTGAAGTCGCTGGAGGCCGACGTCGTCGTCGGCACCCGTCCCGGGCTGAACGTCCATATCGCCCGCCAGGCCCGCCGCGGTCCGGTCCGGGTCGGCCAGGAGCATCTGACCCTGGACAGCCACGGCTACCGGCTGCGCCGCGAGATCGCCCACCGGTACGTCCTGCTGGACGCGGTCACCACGGTCACCGAGGCGGACGCCCGGGCCTACCGCACCCGGCTGAAGCTGCCCGGGGTGCGGATCTCCTCGGTGCCCAACAGCGTGCCGGCACCGCACGCCGCACCCGCCGACCCGGCGGCCAAGTTGGTGATCGCGGCCGGTCGGCTCACCAAGGTCAAGCGGTACGACCTGCTGGTCAAGGCCTTCTCCAAGGTCGTCGCCGCCCGCCCCGACTGGCGGCTGAGGATCTACGGCACCGGTGACGCGACCGGCAACGAACGCGCTGCCCTGCGCTCCCTGATCGAGCAGCGCGGGCTGCACAACCATGTCTTCCTGATGGGCCCCGCGAACCCCCTCGAACCGGAGTGGGCCAAGGGCTCGATCGCCGCCGTCACCTCCAACATCGAGTCCTTCGGGATGACCATCGTGGAGGCGATGCGCTGCGGCCTCCCGGTGGTCTCCACCGACTGCCCGCACGGTCCGGGCGAGATCATCGAGGACGGGGTCGACGGACGGCTGGTCCCGGTCGGCGACGCGGACGCGGTCGCCGATGCCCTGCTGGGCCTGATCGGCGACGACGCCCTGCGGCAGCGTGCCGGCGCCGCCGCCCTCAAGGCTTCGGAGCGCTTCGACCCGGCACGGATCGCCGAGCGCCATGAGGCGCTGTTCGCCGGACTCGTCGCCGCCGGAGGCGGCAACCACCGCCGCAGTGCCGTGCGGGACGTGGTGCACCGATCGAGGGGTGCCGTGCTCGACGCCGGCTACGCGCTGCGCTACCAGGCCGCCGACGCGATCCGGAAGGGGAAGAAGGCATGACCAGGCCCGCCGCGTCCACGACGCTGACCACGGCCGCCGGAGGCGAGCAGCTGCCGCCGCGCGCCGACTGCGTGGCCGACTCCGCGGGGACGGTCACCTTCACCTGGGAGGGAAGCACGGCCGGTGGCGAAGCGCTGGTCCTGCGGCGGCGCGGTGCGGGCACAGGCCCGGACGGCGCTGTGCGGCTGCCGCTCATCGAGCGGGGGGACGGCCGGGTGGGCGCGGTGCTCTCCGGCAGCGTCGAGCTGGCGGAGGGCCACTGGGACGCGTTCACCGGCGACGGCACCGCGGTGGCCGCGGGAGTCCGCGACCTCCGGGCGCTCATCGACCGGGTCCCGGAGACCGGGCGGGTCACCGTGCGGCTGCCGCATCCGATGGCGGACGGTCGGCTCGCGGTGCGTTCCTGGGTGCGAGAACCCCATGCGGAGGCGGGGGACATCGAGGTCGAGCCGGGTGCCTTCACCGTGGCAGGCGTTCTGCACGGGGCGCGGATCGGCGCGGGTGCGAGGGTCGAGGCGCGGCTCGGGGACAAGGTGCGCGGCTTCGCGGTGACGGGCGAAGCCGAGCGCTTCCGCTGCACCGTGCGGTACGCGGACCTCGCAGAAGACACCGGCGACGCGGCAGAGGGGAGCGCCCCGGTCGAGCAGCGGTTGTGGACACTATGGCTGCGCCCCGCCGCCGGGGACGCGAGCGAGGTGCGTATCTCCCGCATCCTCGATGACATCTGGGACCGCAAGGACATCTACGTCTATCCGGCCCACCAGGCCGCGGGATATCGCGCCGGCCCCCGCTACAACGGCGCCAACGACCTCTGCGTTCAGCTGGCGCCTCTCGTATGACGTTCGCCGGGGGGGGGGGGCGCCCCGGGCGCGCCCGGGGGCGGGGAGCGGCCCACCGGGTCAGACGCCGAGGCCGGCACG
>NZ_JBHXFA010000055.1:0-3486 GCF_042724175.1 Streptomyces sp. NPDC127084 | reverse complement strand
AACACGGCCCCAACCACCCTCGGCTTCACGCTGCCCCATCTCTTATTAGTTGCCCCCCCCGCGCACCCGCGGTGCCCCCCCGCGGTGCCAGACTCGTCCCATGCTGGAAACCTCGGCGCGACTGCTGCGCCTGCTCTCCCTGCTGCAGGCGCACCGCGACTGGTCCGGAGCCGACCTCGCCCGACGACTCGGCGTCACGCCGCGCACCGTGCGGCGGGACGTCGACCGTCTGCGCGAGCTCGGCTACCCCGTCAACGCCAGCCCCGGCACGGGCGGTGGCTATCAGCTCGGCGCGGGCGCCCGGATGCCTCCGCTGCTGCTCGACGACGATGAGGCCGTGGCCGTCGCGGTCGGTCTGCGCACCGCCGCGGGCCAGGGTGTCGAGGGCATCGGTGAGAGCTCCGTACGCGCCCTGGCCAAGCTGGAGCAGGTGCTGCCCGACCGGCTCCGCCGGAGGATCAGCGCCCTGAACACGTTCACCGTGCCGATGCTGCGGGCGCCGCGGAACCCGGTGGACCCCGCGGTCCTGGCGGAGCTGGCCGGCCTCTGCCGGGACGGGGAGCTGCTGCGGTTCGCGTACGAGGACCATGGCGGCCAGTCGACCCGCCGCACGGTGGAGCCGCACCGCCTGGTGTGCAGTGAACGCCGCTGGTATCTCGTCGCCTGGGATGTGGACCGGGCGGACTGGCGGACGTTCCGGGTCGACCGGCTCACCCCCAGACCGCCGCACGGCCCGCGCTGCACCCCGCGCACCCCACCGGCCGCCGACCTCGCGGCCTATGTCTCCGAGGGCGTGTCCACGACCGCTTACGCCGCGAAGGCGGTGATCAGACTGCGGGTGCCGGTAGAGCGGGCGACCGAGGTCATCTCACCGTCGGACGGAGTGCTGGAAGCGGAAGGGCCGGACAGCTGTCTGCTGCACACGGGAGCGGTCAGCCTCGATGGGATGGTCATCCATCTGATGCTGACGGGCTTGGACTTCGAGGTGGTCGAGCCGGTGGAGCTGACCGCGCACATCAGGACGATCAGGGACCGGCTGTCCCGCGCCCTGGGAGACCGCGGCTGACGTCGTCGTGCGGGGACTCAGGAACGGCTGGGCGCATCCTCGCAAAGTCCGGGTGATGCAGATCGAACGCCGGGGCCTCGGAGCGGATCCGGGGCAGCGAGACGAAGTTGTGCCGGGGCGGTGGGCAGGACGTCGCCCACTCCAGTGACCTGCCGAACCCCCACGGGTCGTCGACCGTGACCTTCGGCGCGTATCTCGCCGTCTTCCAGACGTTGTAGAGGAACGGCAGCGTGGAGCATCCGAGCAGGAACGCCCCGATGGTCGAGACGGTGTTGAGGACGGTGAAGCCGTCCGCCGCCAGGTAGTCCGCGTAGCGCCGTGGCATACCCTCCGCGCCCAGCCAGTGCTGTACGAGGAAGGTGGTCTGGAAGCCGATGAAGAGGGTCCAGAAGTGGATCTTGCCGAGCCGCTCGTCCAGCATCCGCCCGGTGAACTTGGGCCACCAGAAGTAGAACCCGGCGAAGGTGGCGAAAGTGACCGTGCCGAAGACGGTGTAGTGGAAGTGAGCGACCACGAAGTACGAGTCGGTGACATGGAAGTCCATCGGCGGCGAGGCCAGGATGACCCCCGTCAGCCCGCCCAGCAGGAACGACACGAGGAAGCCCACCGCCCACAGCATCGGCGTCTCGAACGACAGCGAGCCCCTCAGCATCGTGCCGCTCCAGTTGAAGAACTTCACCCCGGTGGGCACGGCGATCAGGAACGACAGCAGGGAGAAGAACGGCAGCAGCACCGCACCCGTGGCGAACATATGGTGCGCCCACACCACCAGGGAAAGGCCGGTGATGGCCATCGTGGCGCCCACGAGGGTCACGTAGCCGAAGAGCGGCTTCCGGGAGAACACCGGGATGATCTCCGTGATGATGCCGAAGAACGGCAGGGCGATGATGTAGACCTCGGGGTGGCCGAAGAACCAGAACAGGTGCTGCCACAGCAGCGCTCCGCCGTTCCCCGAGTCGAACACCACCGAGCCGAACCTGCGGTCGGACTCCAGCACCAGCAGCGCCGCCGCCAGCACCGGGAACGCGGCCAGCACCAGGATCGTGGTGAAGAGGATGTTCCAGGTGAAGATCGGCATCCGGAACATCGTCATCCCCGGTGCCCGCATACCGATGATCGTCGCCAGGAAGTTCACCGAGGTGAGGATCGTGCCGAAGCCGGAGAACGCGAGCCCCATGATCCAGAGGTCGATACCGACGCCGGGCGAGCGCTCAAGGCTGTTCAGCGGGGCGTAGGCGGTCCAGCCGAAGGCGGCGGGGCCGGTGGGCACCAGCAGCGAGCCGAGCACCATCAGACCGCCGAACAGGAACAGCCAGTACGAGAACATGTTCAGCCGCGGGAAGGCCACGTCCGGCGCGCCGATCTGCAGCGGCACCAGCTCGTTGGCGAAGCCCGCGAAGGTCGGCGTGGCGAAGAGCAGCAGCATGATGGTGCCGTGCAGGGTGAAGGCCTGGTTGAACTCCTGGCTGGTCAGCAGTTGGAGTCCGGGGCGGGCGAGCTCGGCCCGCATCAGCATCGCCAGCAGTCCCGCGACCAGGAAGAAGCCGAACGAGGTGATCAGATAGAGATGGCCGATCTTCTTGTGGTCCGTGGTGGTGAGCCAGTCCACGACCACACGGCCCCGGCCGCGCCGCCGCTGCCTCGGGGGAATCGTCGCGGCGGGCGCGCCCGGGGGCGTCCCCGCGGTGTCCGTCCCCATCGCTGCCCCCTCGGGATTCCGTCTCGGGCTGGAGCCACAGTAGGCACGAAGGACATCCGGGAGGGCGCGACACGAACCGGGACACGGGTGATACGCGTACGGGTGATCGGCAGTTTCGTCCGGAAGTAGGGACTGCGTAAGGAATGATGAATTCCCGGACTCCGGTGCGGCGGTCCGAGCGGGCTTCGGAAGGAATTCCGGGAGAGCGTGGCGTATTTCGGGAGCGATGGGATAGGAAGAAATTCGGAACAGGATCGACTTGTCTCAGGCAGTACCTGATCGATCTCCGTATTAATTTCTCTGCTTAACAGCATGGATGAACGCATCGCCGTCAAACGTATGTCGTGATCCTGTGACACAAGCGTGACCGGTGAGGTACGAGAGGATGCTGATAGCCGTCCGGATCCCGGACGGCGGTAGGCCTTTCGCCACCGTCCGACGCCACCTACGGTGAGGTTCCATGGCACCGATACCGACCCCGCCCGCAGAGCCCGACCACACACCCGACGACTACGTGGGCCTCGACGCCGACACCGCGGAGCGGCGTGCCCGCGGTGATGGCTGGACCACCGTCAGATCGCTGCCGCCAGGGGCCATCATCACCATGGAGTACCTGGCGGGCCGGCTGAACTTCGAGGTGGACGACGGCAGGGTGCGGCGCTGCTGGAAGGGCTGACAGCGGCCGCGCCCGGTGAAGGTCGTGGGCCCCCGCCACCACGGT
>NZ_JBHXFA010000054.1:2339-42112 GCF_042724175.1 Streptomyces sp. NPDC127084 | reverse complement strand
CCTGCGACTTGAGCTTCGGCGTTCGGACCCTGCTTTGACGGAATGGTTTAAGGGGGTTCAACCCGCCCACTAACCCAATGAGTTGACTTTGCGCGACGCACTTGCAACGTACGGTCATCAGGGTCCAGCTTGTGCGCCAAGCAACAGCCCCCGACGGTGCGCCGTCGGCGCGGTCGGCGGCCGACGCGCCGGCGTGCCGGCGTGCCCGGAGCCGTCCATGCACCGGCCGATGACGACCTCGCATCCGCGGTCCTCGACGTCCCGAACGGCACGTTCAGGCGCTCTGTCAGCTCCTTCGGGACCCACTCGAGGGCGATGTGACGCCGATGCGGTCACCGGGACGCAGGGGGCCCGGGTATCGAATAGACATGCGCCGGATTCTGACAGGGTGCCATGCCCGAAGGACATCTGAAGTGTGTTGGCACCCGCTCGTCACGCCCCCCGGAAGGCCAGGACCAGCACCTCCGTCAGGCGCCGCTTCAGCGCATCTGCGTGCGGCGGGCGCACGGGGGCGGCGACGTCGTCGATCCGGACGCCGGTGTCGGCGAGGAGGTACAGCATCCGCAGCGTGCGCATGGCGTTGGAGGTGTGCGCGGCCACGGTGGGGGCGCTGCTCCGGCCGGCGGCGAAGTCTGTCTCGATCGCGTCCAGCCAGCCGACGGCCTCAGCCTCGGAGAGTTCCGGCCGGGTGAGCGTACGGGCGACGCCCTGAGCAAGCCGGTCGTCCTCCTGCTGGGCAAAGAGCTCGTCGGTCGGGGCCACGAGCCGCTCCGCCGCCAGCGCGAGCATCCCCTTCGGGTCGACCTCCGGATGGAGCCCGAAAGTGCCCAGCAGGTCAGCGCCATGCGCGACGGCGTGGAGCCAGCCGAGCCTGGGGTTGTACCCGCGCAAGTCCGTCTCGGCCGGGAACCAGCGCCGAAAGGCGGCGAGCCACGCCGGGTCGAAGTCGCCACGACCGACGATCATGTCGAGCACGAGCGGGGCGAGGGTGCGCGCCTGAATCTCGGGGTCGTCGAACCGGTCGGCCATCACGGCGCCCAGCTTGGCGCGCAGGGGCTTGTCGATGACGTCCCGCTGGATCCACGTCCGCAGCACCACGTAGGGAGCGCCGTCACGGATGTCCGGGTCGGGGTGGCGGAGGGCCTCGGCCAGTTCGGCGGCGAGGGCCGGCAGTTCGGCCGCCGCCGGGGCGGGGCAGTCGTTCTCGTAGAGGGACAGCCAGCGTGCCGCGTCGATCGGCGGCCTGTCGTCGGTCTTGGTCACCGCCTCACCTTCAGGGAGAGCCCCCGACCAGGCAACCGATTAAAGTCCTTGTCTCACCACAGCCCGTCGAGGCGGTCTCTCACCCACATCGCCGTCGTACCGCCCGGGTTGCTCGCCAGCGCGATCTGCACGGTCAGAGACGGGACTTGCTCACCGGAACGAGGACAGAGCGACAACGGACATCTCGACAACTGCATCGGCCTGCGACAGCCCCGAGCGTGCCCGCTGATCATGCGGGCACACCCGGAAACTCCAAGATCCCCGACAGGTCAAGCAGGTGTGGTGCCCGCTCACGCCAGCGGAACCGCACCGACTCTGGCGACGGTGGACATGGAGCAGTAGTAGAAGTCGCGGTCCCAGCCCGGCGAGGGGAAGCACACCGACTGCATCAGGCTCGGCACCCGTGCCCGGCCACGCTCCGTCCCCGTGGTGAGGTCGAGGAGCACCGCGTCCTCTCCCGCCAGCCGTCCCAGCGCTCCGGAGAGCGCTGGCGCGCGCAGGGCGAAGGCGATGGCATCGCCCGTCGCCGCGAGCACGCGCGCACCGGCGCGGGTTCCCCTGGGGGGACGTTGCCGCTGGTCGTAGGTGACGATTTCGCCGGTGTCGGCCCACCGCAGCAGATGGCCCGCGGTGTTCATCCGCTGTGACCACAGACGCGTGAGCGGCTCCCCGGGGCGGGCGTGGAACCCCGTCAGCACTCCGTTGGCTGAGTCGTAACCGACGGCGACACCGCGCTCGGCGTCCACCAGCGGAGGGTTGGTGGCGGCGCCCCACGGCAGACCGCAGATCTCGGCGCGGCGGTGGTCGGCCGGATCGGAGAGGCTGACCGCGTGCAGGTGTACCGGGCCCCGGTCGCGTGCTGCTCCCCGCATGGTGCCGCGGTAGCGGTGCCGTCCCTGGTCGAGGAACCAGATGCGCTCACCGGCGAGCACGGGATCCCATCCATGGCCCTGCCCGGGGGTGTCGCGGTACGCCACCGACCAGTCAACGTCCCTGACGAGCCTGCCCGCGGTGGAGTCCCAGCGGACCCGGTGCACGCGGTGCGAGCCGACCGCGTATACCTCGTCGCCCCGGGCCGCCAGCCGGGCGATCACGGGCTCGCCGAGCGGCAGGGTGTCCCGGTCCTTCAGCGTGAGCGGGTCCAGTGCGCGCAGGATCGCGGGGGCGCGCTCGGTGACGTCGAAGTCCTTGAGTACCAGCGTGCCGTCGGGCATGGCCAGGAAGGAGTTGTGGGGCCTCGGCGCGGGGAGTTCGCGCTGGGCGATGACGTCGAGCGTCTCGGGGTCCAGCCGGTGCGCATAGCGGCCGGCGACCGCGATGACCGCTCCGTCGGCGACCGCGCCGATGCCGCCCATCCAGAACGGGCCCGCCGGAAGCGGCCCGGATGAGGCCAGCGGCTCCAGGGTGCGCGGGTCGAGACGTTCGACCACGGTCCTGGAGGGGCTGGTGGAGATCCGCGCTCCGAACAGCCCGCGCAGCAGGTACAACTGGCCGGGTGCGCGCTGGATGAGCATCTGCGCGCCGCGCGCTTCACGGCAGGCCAGCACGCTCAGTCGTTCCCCGGACGCGATCCGCGGTCCCGCCGTGGAGGGGGCCTGTTCCCTGGTGGGGCCGCCGTCCTCGGCCGGCCAGGGTGAGCCGTAGTAGCCGCTGCCGGCGGTGTTGGCGCTGTTCACCGTGTCTCCCGCTCTCCATGACGTTACCTGCGGTAATCCAACCGCTTGGAGCGAGCCGGGGGAAGACTTCGACGCACATCGGATCCCGGCCGTTCCTCAATCCGCCCGCGGTGAGCGGCTCCGGCAGCGCCGACTGATGCGACCGTGGTCGCGGGACGGCTCCTGACCGCAACGCCGCCGCTCACACCAGGTGCTCGATGGTGACGTCATCCCACTGCTGTGCGAGATATTCCGCGACCAGTCGGCGGTGGCAATGCCGTGCATTGTCCTCACTGCAGAGCAGGACTGCGTTGTCAAACGCTTCCCGTCGGACGGCGTCCTCGATCTGACGAACCTTCATCAATTCGAGGAATCGGTCTTCGTATGCCGCCCAGCCGATATCCCGCTTCTTGTAGGCGTCGAGCATGTCCTTGGTCGGGGCCAGTTCCGTACGGTGGGTGTACCGCGCACCGCAGATCTCGCCAAGGAAGTACCTCAGATCATCACGCTTGGCGAAACCGGACAGTTGCGAGACGTTGTTGAGTCGGACATCGACCAGCGCTGTCACTCCGGCTTCGCGCAGGAGCCCGAAGAACTTCTCGGCGGACTTCTTCGTGAACCCGATTGTGTAGAGTTTCATCTGCCCGGTGTCCCGTCGGCGCGAAGGTCCTCATTGACGTACGCGATGCGTTGTTCCTGGCGGTCGAGAGCTTCTTGGAGGCGCTCGTCCGAGGTCCGGAATAGATCTTCCTGATCCAGCCCGAAATTGGCCATCAGGCGTCGCATCGCCGAGCCATGGTCTTCGACGTGCCCATCACCATGAATGTGCTCGACAGCGGTTCCGGACCCTTCGAGGGCTCGCGCGACGAGCACGCAACGATGGCAGTCGAGTGGTTCCTGTTCGGTGCACATGACAGCGATTCGCTCGCTCTGCGAACCGTTCCGCAGACGCGTGATGCCACTGACGAAATTCGAGGTCCGGGCGAGAAGGTCGTACCGCACCCGTCCGTCCACATAGCAGCTGAGGTCTTCGGTGCGCGCGCCCAGTTCTTTTCCCAGGAAGACGTACTTGATATCGGCGTCGGACAGGGCACGCTCCACGGCGTACCGGTTGAACTGGGGCGTGAATCGGCTGACGGGCATCGACCGTACATCGGCGACCGCCGTGATGCCATGCTTCTGCAGCAGACTCAGGAAAGCTGAACTGCTGTGCGTGGAATGGCCGACAGTGAATACTGTATGAGGTGTCATCGCCTGCTGCCTGTTGGGGTCTTCGCTCGTTCGATAATGGCTGCCACTAATTTGTAGACATGACCTTCAAACACTTCCCCGAGACTAACCGTGAGGAAGGATTCACCCACCCTGTAGAACCCTTCCGGTTTGGCCAGATACTCCGACTCGTATTCGGAATCGGTCACCCGCAGTATATGTAAATGCCCTGCATAAGAGAAGCAAGCACGCAGGACCGGCTCCCCGGACATCGCCCAAGGGACGTGCACTTGTAACTTCAGACCGGTGACGCGGATCAGCTTGAGCGAGTCCGGCAGAGCGACTGCTTCTTCAGCCGGGATGCGATCATTGCTGCCGTGACGGGTGCTTGACCCATTGATCCATAAAGTGCTGGGGCGCTGTTCCAGCCTCAGTAACGCACTCCACCCGACCTTGCCGGTCTTCTCCCAGTGGTATTTGGGGTCAAGGAGCCAGTTCTCACTCTGGAAGACATGCGGCTGAGGCCGAAGGAGCGGCACCGAGACAACATCGAGGACACTCGGGCTCGTTCTGTCTTCGTACTGACTTTCGAGAACGGAGACCTCGCGGTTTGAGCGGGCGCTGACCGGCCGCACCCACTCCCCTGAGCCGTCGTCGACCATGCCTGCCACACACCGTCCCGAAAGCTTGCGGGAATTCGCCAGACACACGAGCTTCTTTTGCGATGCCATGTGTATCCCCCAAATCTGATGCATCGACTCCCTGCGGAATGGAAGCGCAGCGCACTCACACGAAGCACCGACGAGCACAGCGGATTGCCAGTTCCGCAAGTCGTCCAGAGCCTACGACGGGGGTACGGCACGCGTCCGCCGTTCAGGCAAGCGCGATGTTCGAACCAGGTCGTGGTGCGCTTCGCCGCCAGGCCGGCCGGCGACACGCGGGGCGACCCCGCCGGCCGGGTCTTGGGCGCAGGGGCCGCGCCAGGGGCATCGGGCAGACCGCACGGATCGAGCCGAACGGCGGGATCAAGCCACTCACGTACACCAGAAGTTCAGGCCAACGCATGCTGCGGCACGAAGCGGAACAGTGCCGATCAGAATCGGACTCCTGGAGGTACACCGGAACGAATTGCGCTGGGATGGCGCGGATACAGCAGTCGTGGGCACCGCAGTCGGCAGTATCCGTCCTGGAGGCAAGTATGGAAGGCTTCAACGCTTCAGTCTCTTTGGAGTCCGACCTAGGGGCGTCCGCCCTGGAGACTCCGGTATGTCAGTGCGGGAACCGGGATCGACTGGGAGCCCGGGTCCCGCAGGACGAGGCCCCTCCCGGGTCGGCGGAGGAGCGGTTCAGGGGGCTGCTGGAAGCGGCGCCGGACGCGATGGTGATCGTGGACGACAGCGGGACCATCCGCCTCGTCAACGCCCAGACCGAGGCCCTCTTCGGCTACAAGCGCGACGAACTGCTGGGACGGCCCGTCGAGATCCTCGTACCGCACCGCTTCCGCAACAACCACGCCACCCACCGCAACGGCTACACCGACAACAGACAGGTACGCCCCATGGGCGCCGGCCTCGAACTCCACGGCCTGCGCAAGAACGGCACCGAGTTCCCCGTCGAGATCAGCCTCAGCCCACTCGAAACCACCGACGGACTCCTCGTCTCCGCCGCCGTACGCGACGTCAGCGAACGCAAGACGGCCGAGAACCAGCTCACCGCGCTCTACGAGCAGCAGCGGCATGTCGCCCTGACCCTCCAGCGCAGTCTGATGGGCACACCGCCCGACGTCCCGGGACTCACCACGGCCAGCCGCTATCTGCCGGCGACCCAGGGCGCGGGTGTCGGGGGCGACTGGTTCGACCTCGTGCCGCTGGGAGCCGGGCGGGTCGGCATCCTCATCGGCGACGTGATGGGGCGCGGCCTCGAAGCCGCTGCCATCATGGGTCAGTTGCGCTCGGCGGCGCACGCACTCGCGAAGACCGGAATGCAGCCCCGGCAGCTCATGCAGTCACTGGACGCCATCGTCGCCGAGCTGGACGGCCCCGACCAACTCGTCACCTGCTGCTATCTGGTGCTGGCGCCGGACGCGGGCGAGGTGACCGTGTGTTCCGCGGGCCATCTGCCGGCCCTGGTCGCCGAACCTGGCCTGCCGGTACGGCCGCTCGAAGCGCCGGTGAGCGTACCGCTCGGGGTCGGCGACCACCTGCACCTGCAGACCACCCTGGCGGTCGCGCCCGGCTCCAGCCTCGTCCTGTTCACGGACGGATTGATAGAGACACCGGAAGGCGATATCGAGGACCAGCTCAACGCGCTGGTCCTCGCGCTGGACAAGGCCTTCGCCTCCACGTCCGGCCTTGAGGAAGCCGTGGACGATGTGCTCGCCTCCGTACTGCCCGCCACCGAGCACCACCACGACGACGTCACCCTGCTCATCGCCCAGCTCCCCGCCGCTCCCCTGGCCACGGCCTCGACCAAACTCGCCGCCACCCCCGCTTCGGTGTCGAAGGCACGGGCGTTCCTCACCGCCTCGCTGCACGCCTGGGGCTGCCACCGCCTCGTGGACAACGCGCAGTTGCTGGTGTCCGAAGTGGTCACCAACGCCATCCGGCACGGTCAGGGCCCGGTGCGGCTGAGCGTGCGCCGCAACGCCACGGAGCTGACGGTGGAGGTGAGCGACAGCAGCCACCATCTGCCGCAGCCACGGATCGCGGACGCGGACGACGAGTCCGGGCGTGGGCTGATCCTGGTCGACACGCTCGCCGGGAGCTGGGGGGTACGGCCGAACGACGACGGCAAGACGACGTGGTTCACGCTGTCGCTGGAGGACGCGTCAGCGTCGTCACAGCTCGCCGCCGGATAGGCAGTGGCAGGGAACGGCTGGGAACGCCCGAGGGCGGCACCCCTGGGAGTGGGGTGCCGCCCTCGGTCAGGACGGTTGATCAACCTAGGTTGATCAGAAGTCCATGTCACCGCCCGGCATGCCGCCCGGAGCAGCCGCGGCGGACTTCTCCGGCTTGTCGGCGATGACGGCCTCGGTGGTGAGGAACAGCGCGGCGATGGAGGCCGCGTTCTGCAGCGCGGAGCGCGTGACCTTCGCCGGGTCGATGATGCCCTCGGCGACCAGGTCGACGTACTCGCCGGTCGCGGCGTTCAGGCCGTGGCCCGGGGTCAGGTTGCGCACCTTCTCCACCACGACGCCGCCCTCGAGGCCGGCGTTGACGGCGATCTGCTTCAGCGGGGCCTCAAGCGCCAGCTTGACGGCGGCGGCACCGGTGGCCTCGTCGCCCTCGAGCTCCAGCTTCTCGAACACCTGGGAGGCCTGGAGCAGGGCCACGCCACCACCGGCGACGATGCCCTCCTCGACGGCCGCCTTCGCGTTGCGAACGGCGTCCTCGATGCGGTGCTTGCGCTCCTTGAGCTCCACCTCGGTCGCGGCACCGGCCTTGATGACGGCCACGCCGCCGGCCAGCTTCGCGAGGCGCTCCTGGAGCTTCTCGCGGTCGTAGTCCGAGTCGGAGTTCTCGATCTCGGCGCGGATCTGGTTGACGCGGCCCTGGACCTGGTCGCTGTCACCGGCACCGTCGACGATGGTCGTCTCGTCCTTGGTGATGACGACCTTGCGGGCGCGGCCCAGCAGGTCGACACCGGCGTTCTCCAGCTTGAGGCCGACCTCCTCGGAGATGACCGTGCCACCGGTGAGGATGGCGATGTCACCGAGCATGGCCTTGCGGCGGTCGCCGAAGCCCGGGGCCTTGACGGCGACGGACTTGAAGGTGCCGCGGATCTTGTTGACGACCAGGGTCGACAGGGCCTCGCCCTCGACGTCCTCGGCGATGATCAGCAGCGGCTTGCCCGACTGCATGACCTTCTCCAGCAGCGGGAGCAGGTCCTTGACCGAGGAGATCTTGGAGTTGGCGATCAGGATGTACGGGTCCTCCAGAGAGGCCTCCATACGCTCCATGTCGGTGGCGAAGTACGCCGAGATGTAGCCCTTGTCGAAGCGCATACCCTCGGTGAGCTCCAGCTCCAGACCGAAGGTCTGGGACTCCTCGACGGTGATGACGCCTTCCTTGCCGACCTTGTCCATCGCCTCGGCGATGAGCTCGCCGATCTGGGTGTCGGCGGCGGAGATGGAGGCGGTGGAGGCGATCTGCTCCTTGGTCTCGACCTCCTTGGCCTGGTCGAGCAGCGCACCGGAGACGGCCTCGACGGCCTTCTCGATACCGCGCTTCAGAGCCATCGGGTTGGCACCGGCGGCGACGTTGCGCAGGCCCTCGCGGACCAGGGCCTGGGCGAGGACGGTCGCGGTGGTCGTACCGTCACCGGCGACGTCGTCCGTCTTCTTGGCGACTTCCTTGACCAGCTCGGCGCCGATCTTCTCGTACGGGTCCTCGAGCTCGATCTCCTTGGCGATGGAGACACCATCGTTGGTGATCGTGGGGGCGCCCCACTTCTTCTCGAGGACGACGTTGCGACCCTTGGGGCCGAGCGTCACCTTGACGGCGTCCGCGAGCTGGTTCATGCCGCGCTCGAGGCCGCGCCGTGCCTCCTCGTCGAACGCGATGATCTTGGCCATGTGAAGTGGTCCTCCCGGACTTGGGGGTCTCCCCGTACCCGAGGGCTACGGGGGAGGATTGCTTCGGGACCGCGCTGGCGCCCGCGACGGACGGCCTGCACGCCTGTGGTTCCTTGCCCCACACGGCCTGCGGGCCTCACCGACCCGGTCCTTCGTTGTCACTCTCACTCGTAGAGTGCTAACGCCAATGATTAGCACTCGGACCCCTCGAGTGCAAGCGGCTTCGAAGAAGCCTCGTATAGGGGTGGCGGTCGGGCGACGGGAGGGGGCAAGCGGCTTCGAAGGAGGCCCAGTGGTGCCGCAGGGGAGCCGCGGGGCGACGGGTCCGGGCAAGCACGGAGGGCCCGTACCCCCTAGGTACGGGCCCTCCGTGACGTGATGCGCGGTTCTCCAGTCCGGCGCTCAGCCGGCCAGCCGGACCATGTCCGCCTGCGGCCCCTTCTGACCCTGCGAGATCTCGAACTCGACTCGCTGGCCCTCCTCCAGGGTGCGGTACCCGTCCATCTGGATCGCGCTGTAGTGGACGAAAACATCCGCACCACCGTCGACCGCGATGAAGCCGTACCCCTTCTCCGCGTTGAACCACTTGACGGTGCCCTGAGCCATGCCTAACTCCCCTATTACTGGCCCTTGCACAGGTCCACACTTCGCGGACCCGGGTCAGACCTCGTCCACGAAGAGTTCCCGTGAGTTCCCATGCCGGAAGCAGCCGGAAACCCTCATGAACGTGCGCCGGAACGCGTCGACCGCGGCTGAATGTATCTGTCCAACTGCCCTCTGCAACAGGTCAAACGGACGAGAAATCTGAGCATGGCTGATCGGGCAACCATGCCCAACTCCGAGCGTTCCCGGGCAAGTCGGACCGGGCAAAGCGCACAAAACGCGCAACTAGCTCGAACATTTTGGCTGTTTTCCATCATGGGCAAACGGATTCTCATATGCCCATGGCACAACCAGCGAGGGGAGGACGACCCCAACTCTACCGTGCGGCGCCCAACGGAATCGCCCCTTCCGCAGAGCTTGCGGAAGGGGCATACCGGGTGACGGAACGTGCTGTATCCAGGGTCAGCAAGGGGTCGGTGACGGTCGCTCAGGAGGCCCGGAGGGCACCCGGCAACGGAACGGAAGGAGCCGTTCCGGGAATGGCCGGGAGCCGCCGGGAGCAGTCGGCGAGCGTCCGAGTGCGGCTCAGCAGCCGCCGGCGACGGCGGGGATGATCGACACCCCGGCGCCGTCCGGCGTCGCCGTCTCAAGACCCTGCTCGAAGCGGACGTCGTCGTCGTTGACGTAGACGTTCACAAAGCGGCGCAGCTTCCCCTGGTCGTCCAGCACACGGGCGGCGATGCCGACGTGGTTCTTCTCCAGGTCGGCGATCACCTCGGCGAGGGTCGCGCCCTCCGCCGTGACCTCGGCCTGGCCGCCGGTGTAGGTGCGCAGGATGGTCGGGATTCGGACGTTGACGCTCATACGAGGCCAGCCTCTCGGAAGGAGTCCAGGTTGGGGCGGATGACAGCGGACATACCCGTCGTCGGGGCCACCGCGTCGAGAGTCTTGAGGCCATCACCCGTGTTGACCACGACCGTGGTGAGCGACGGGTCGATGACACCGGCCTCGATCAGCTTCTTCGCCACGCCGAGGGTGGTACCGCCCGCGGTCTCGGTGAAGATGCCCTCGGTGCGCGCCAGCAGCTTGACCGCCGCCACGATCTCCTCGTCCGTGACGTCCTCCACCGCCCCGCCCGTACGGCGGCAGATGTCCAGGACATAGGGGCCGTCGGCCGGATTGCCGATCGCCAGCGACTTGGCGATGGTGTCCGGCTTCTGCGGGCGTACGACGTCGTTGCCCGCCTTGAAGGCCGCGGACACCGGGGAGCAGCCCTCGGCCTGGGCGCCGAAGATCTTGTACGGCCTGTCCTCGACCAGACCCAGCTTGATCAGCTCCTGGAGCCCCTTGTCGATCTTGGTGAGCTGGGAGCCGGAAGCGATGGGGATGACGATCTGGTCGGGCAGCCGCCAGCCGAGCTGCTCGCAGATCTCGTAGGCCAGGGTCTTGGAGCCCTCGGCGTAGTACGGGCGCAGATTGACGTTGACGAAGCCCCAGCCCTCGCCGACCGGGTCGCCGATGAGCTCGGAGCAGAAGCGGTTGACGTCGTCGTAGTTGCCCTCGATACCGACGAGCTCGCCGCCGTAGACCGCGGCCATGACGACCTTGCCCTGCTCCAGGTCGTGCGGGATGAACACGCAGGACCGGAATCCGGCGCGGGCCGCCGCGGCGCCGACGGCCCCCGCGAGGTTGCCGGTGGAGGAGCAGGAGAGGGTGGTGAAGCCGAAGGCCCGGGCGGCCTCGATGGCCTGGGCGACGACCCGGTCCTTGAAGGAGTGGGTCGGGTTTCCGGAGTCGTCCTTCACGTACAGGCCGCCGGTGACGCCCAGCTCGCGGGCGAGGTTGTCGGCCTTGACGAGCTTGGTCCAGCCCGGGTTCAGATTGGGCTTGTCGGCCACGTCGGCGGGGACGGGCAGCAGCGGGGCGTAGCGCCAGATGCTGGCGGGGCCGTTCTCGATCCGCTTGCGCAGGCTCTCGGGGTCGCCGGTCGGCAGGTCGTACGCCACTTCGAGCGGTCCGAAGCAGAGCTCGCAGGCGAAGACGGGGCCGAGCGGGACGGTCGCGCCGCACTCGCGACAGGAGAGCCCGGAGGCGGAGCCCAGGTCGACACCGGGGGAAGCCTCGGGGGCGGCGGGGGTTTCGGGGGTGGCGTCTGTCTGTACAGCCATGGAGGCGAGGCCCTTTCTCCTCATCTTCCTCATGGCGCATCTCGCCATGAGACGGATTTGGCACCTTCCCTAGCCGGGAGCCTCGCGCGCCGCGGTGCTGAGACCGAGCGACGAGACCGGCTGGAGGGTTGCCGGGGCTTCAACGGGCCGTATCCCTCTGCCCCTCTGGATGAGCGGTATGTGATTGTCGGCGGACGCGACGCGCGCAGTGTGCCGGGCGCGACCGCGGTGTGCGCGATGCACTCCGGGCGATCGGCATGCGATGGTCGTCCGCGTTGTTCAAGACTGTAACCGACCCCCTGGGGCGGTGAGACGGATCGTCCGATCCGCGAGACAGAGAGATGGAGATCACGTGCTGGAAGAGGTGGGGCGCTGGCTCGACCGGCGGTCCTGGTCCGTGGCAGACCGCCCGCTCGACCGGCTCGTGGCCGCGAAGCGCTCGGCCCGCGGCGGCGGCACGGTCAGCGTGGTGCTCCCAGCCCTGAACGAGGAGGCGACGGTCGGCGAGATCGTCAGCGTCATCCGGCGCGAGCTGATGACGGACGAGGTGCCGCTGGTGGACGAGCTGGTGGTGGTGGACTCCGGCTCGACGGACCGTACGGCGGAGGTGGCGGCGAAGGCGGGGGCCCGGGTCGAGCACCGCGACGCGATACTGCCGCGGCTGCCGGCGCTGCCCGGCAAGGGCGAGGTGCTGTGGCGCTCGCTCCTGGTGACCAGCGGGGAGATCGTGTGCTTCGTGGACGCGGACCTGAGGGAGTTCTCGGCGGACTTCGTGTCCGGGATCGTCGGCCCGCTGCTGACCGAGCCTGACGTGGCCTTCGTGAAGGCGATGTACGACCGGCCGCTCGGCGGCACCCCGGGCCAGGGCGGGCGGGTGACCGAGCTGGTGGCCCGGCCACTGCTCAATCTGCACTGGCCGCAGCTCGCCGGATTCGTCCAGCCGCTGGGCGGGGAGTACGCGGCGCGGCGCTCGCTGCTGGAGCGGCTACCGTTCCCGGTCGGCTACGGGGTGGAGCTCGGGCTGCTGGTGGACGCGCTGCACACGGCCGGTCTCGACGCGCTGGCCCAGGTGGACGTGGGCGTACGGCTGCACCGGCACCAGGACGGGCAGGCGTTGGGCCGGATGGCGGCGGCGATCTACCGTACGGCGCAACTGCGGTTGTCACGCGGACACTTGGTGCGACCGGTGCTGACGCAGTTCGAGCGGGGGGAGGGTGGTTTCGTACCGCGGACGCATGAGGTGGACACGGAGGAACGGCCGCCGATGACGGAGATCACGGAGTACGCGGCGCGCCGGGCGGCGTGAAGGCGTGAACACGGGGCTCTCTGGATACCGGGTGTCGGCGCGGCGGTACGCGGCTTAACCAGTGGGATTGTCTACCTTTCCGAGGTATGACTACCGCACCCAAAAGTCAATGTTCGTCCCGATTGTTCCGTTATGCCCTTTCCCTCTGCTCGCTCTGTGCCGCGGCGGCCGTACTGCCGGCCCCGGGGCTGGCCATGGCGGACACGGGCGGGCTCGCCGCGACCAGTACGGCCAGCACAACCAGTACGACCCGTGCGATCAGTACGACCGGCTCCAGGACGGAGCGGCTGTGGCTGCTCGGCGGGGTCGCCGTGACGGTCACGGCGGCCGGGGTGATCGCGACGGTCACGACCCGGGGCGGCCGTCGCCGCAGCCCCTGACCGCCCCTGCCAGGGAGCCGTCCGGGCCTCGGTACGTTTGAGCGGATACGCCACGGGCTAGGTTGCCGACATGGTCTCCGAGCGCGCGGCGCAGGTACTCGTCGCCTCCAACCGCGGTCCGGTCACATACGCCTTCCGTGAGGACGGCACACTCGACGCCCGGCGCGGCGGCGGAGGTCTGGTCTCCGGACTGTCGGCCATCGGCCCTGACGCCGGCGCCTTGTGGGTGTGCTCCGCGCTCGGCGACGGCGACCGCGAGGCGGTGCGCCGCGGGATCGCCGAGCCGGGTGTGCTGATGCTCGACATCGACGCCGTCGTGCACGCCGACGCGTACAACGGCATCGCGAACTCAGTGCTGTGGTTCGTCCACCACATGCTCTACCAGACACCGCTGGAGCCGGTCTTCGACCAGGAGTTCCGACGCCAGTGGATCGCGTACGAGGCGTACAACCTCGCGTTCGCCCAGGCCCTGGCCGAGGCGTCCGGCCCTGGCGCGGCGGTCATGGTGCAGGACTACCACCTGTCGCTGGTGCCGGGGATGCTCCGGGACCTGCGCCCCGACCTGCGTATCGGCCACTTCTCACACACGCCGTGGGCGCCGCCCGAGTACTTCCGGATGCTGCCGGACGACATCGCCGAGCAGCTCCTGCTGGGCATGCTCGGCGCGAACCACCTCGGCTTCCTGACCCAGCGCTGGCTGGCGGCCTTCGAGAACTGCTGCGAGTCGGTGCTCACGGGTTACGACGTGGCCGCGTACTGGCCCAAGGACGACCAGCCGCACCTGGACTACCGGCTGCCCGGGGGCCGTCGGCGGCGGACCATGCTCGGGGTGCACGGGCTCGGCGCGGACGCGGACTTCCTGCGGGAGCGGTCGCGGCAGACGGACGTGGACGAGCGGATGGCGGCGCTGCGCGAGCAGGTCGGCGGAGACGGCAGCCGCCGGACGATCGTCCGGGTGGACCGCACCGAGCTCTCCAAGAACATCGTGCGCGGGCTGCTGGCGTACCGGACGCTGCTGGACGAGTACCCCGAGTGGCGGGAGCGCGTGGTGCACATCGCGTTCGCCTACCCGTCGCGCCAGGACCTGCCCGTCTACCGCGACTACACGGCGGAGGTCGCCCGGGTCGCGGAGGAGATCAACGCGCGGTACGGCACCCCCGGCTGGACCCCGGTGATCCTGCACGTCAAGGACGACTTCGCGCGCTCGCTGGCCGCCTACCGGATGGCGGACGTCGCCCTCGTCAACCCGATCCGGGACGGGATGAACCTGGTCGCCAAGGAGGTCCCGGTGGTCTCGGACAAGGGTTGCGCCCTGGTGCTGTCGCGCGAGGCCGGGGCCTGGGCGGAGCTGCGTGACGACGCGCTGGTGGTCAATCCGTTCGATGTCACCGGCACGGCGGACGCGCTGCACCGGGCACTGACCATGCCGGACGAGGAACGGGCCGAACGCGGCAAGCGGCTGGCCGCCGCGGCGACGGCGCTGCCGCCGCAGCAGTGGTTCCTGGACCAGCTAGCGGAGCTGGACGCACTCGGCGAGAGCGGCGAGGAAGCCGACGACCGCGGCCGGGCCTGACAGCACCAGATCGGCACGCTCGGCCAGCTCGGGGACCTCGGTCCCGCTGGCCAGCAGGAGCCCGGGGACTCCGTCGGAGCGCAGCTTCTCGACGGCGGCGTACGCGGCGAGGTCACCCAGGTCGTCGCCCGCGTACAGCACGGCTCCGGCCCGCCGCTCGCGTACGTACTCGGCGAGCGCCACGCCCTTGTCCACCCCGGGCGGGCGCACCTCGAGGACCAGTCGGCCCGGCTCGACGATCAGCCCGTGGCGGGCGGCCAGCGCGGCGACCGGAACGCGCAGCGCTTCGAACGCGGCCTCGGGGTCATCGGCACGGCGGGTGTGGACGGCGACCGCGCGCCCCTTCTCCTCGATCCAGATGCCCTGCCCGGCGGCGCCGGCCGCGTCGAGCACTCCGGGCAGCTCCGCGCGCACGGCATCCACACGGGGGTCCGGGGCGGGAGCGCGCACCTCGCCGCTTACGGCGTCCCAGCGCTCGGCGCCGTAGTGGCCGAGGACGATGAGGTGCTCAAGCCCCGGCACCCCGGCGAAGCCCCCGTACCGCACGGCGACGCCTGCCGGGCGCCCCGTCAGCACGGCCACGGACCCGACCAGCGGCGCGAGCGCGGCGAGCGCGGGGACTGCGCCGGGGTGGGCGCGGGCCTGCTCGGGGTCGGGCACGATCTCGGCGAGGGTGCCGTCGAAGTCCAGCGCGAAGGCGGCGTCCTGCGGCCGGTCGATGATCGCGGCGAGGGCATGGCGTCCTGCGGGGGTGCGGGGCTCTGGGAGTGCGTCTGGCCGTGCGTCGGCGTCGTGCGGGTGGCTGCCCATGCCCCCGACCCTAGCGGCGCTCCCGCCGCGCGGCCCGGACCCGGCGCAGCCGGTTGACGGTCACCGGGTCGTGTTCGGCCGCACGGGGATCGTCCAGGAGAGCGTTCAGCAGCTGGTAGTACCGGGTCGCCGACATCCCGAGCCGCTCCCGTATCGCCCGCTCCTTGACCCCGGGCGCGGGCCAGTCGCTCCGCTCCAGGGCGAGCACGGCGAGGTCGCGCTCGGTGAGAGGCGTATCGGTCATACGAGCACGATAACGGTGCGTTTCGGGGTTGCCACACCCCGGTGAGCCCCGCTGCCCGGGACACCGGGTTTCGCGGTGCACCCCTACCCCGCACGGTGGGCCGGATACACCGGGCACCGCAGCGGGGTGCGGAACACCGGATACGCCCGCGCCCCGTGCAGCGGGGCACCACGGGGTGCGGCGCACCGTGGGCGCGCAGTGGACTAGACCTTTCCGGGGTCGTCGCGCCAGACTGTACACGTGAGACACGTCATCGCCCTCGATGTGGGCGGCACCAGCATGAAGGCCGCCCTCGTCAGTCCCGACGGAGCAGTGCTCCACGAGGCTCGGCAGCCCACCGGACGCCACCGGGGCGCGGACGCGGTGGTCGGAGCCGTGCTTGGCTTCGCCGACGAGCTCCGGGTGCGGGGCGAGGCCCGCTACGGACTTCCCCCGCTCGCCGTCGGCCTCGCCGTCCCCGGGATCATCGATGCCGACCGCGGCATCGCGGTCTACGCGGCGAACCTCGGCTGGCGTGACGTACCTCTGCGTGAGTTGCTCACCGAGCGGCTCGACGGCGTACCCGTCGCCCTCGGGCACGACGTCCGCGCCGGGGGGCTCGCCGAGGGCAGGCTCGGGGCCGGTCGGGGCGCCGAGCGGTTCCTGTTCGTCCCGCTGGGTACGGGCATCGCCGGGGCCATCGGCATCGACGGCGCCATCGAGGCCGGGGCCAACGGCAGCGCCGGCGAGATCGGCCATATCGTCGTACGGCCCGGAACCGCCGGAGCCCCGTGCGGCTGCGGACAGCGCGGCTGCCTGGAGACCCTCGCGTCCGCCGCCGCCGTCTCCCGCGCCTGGGCGGAGGCCGGCGGTGGCGCCGACGCGGACGCCGCCGACTGCGCCAAGGCCGTCGCGTCCGGCGACCCCCGCGCCGTACGGGTGTGGCAGGAGGCCGTGGACGCGCTCGCGGACGGGCTGGTCACCGCCCTCACCCTGCTGGACCCCGGCACGCTGATCATCGGTGGCGGTCTGGCGGAGGCGGGGGAAACCTTGTTCTCACCCCTGCGGGAGGCCGTTCGGTCGCGGATCACGTTCCAGCGGCCGCCCGCGATCGTGCCTGCCGCCCTCGGGGACAGCGCGGGGTGCCTCGGCGCCGGTCTGCTCGCCTGGGACCTGGTGACGACAGGCACAGCAAGCACGACAGGCGCAGCGAGCACGAGCAACACGACAACGGAGGTAACCGCCTGATGGCCGACCGGATGGTTCTCGCGGGCGCCCGGGTGGTCCTCCCCACCGGGATCGCCGAGAACGGGCGGGTGATCGTCGACGGAACCCGGATCGCCGGGCACGCCCCCGCCGGCACGCCCGCGACCGACCTGTCCGGACATTGGCTGGTCCCCGGATTCGTGGACCTGCACAACCACGGCGGCGGCGGCGCCTCCTTCACCTCCGGCAGCGCCGATGACGTGCTCACCGGCGTCCGCACCCACCGGCGGCACGGCACCACCACGCTGGTCGCCTCCACCGTCACCGGTGACATGGACTTCCTGACCCATCGGGCCGGACTGCTCTCCGAGCTGGTCGAGCAGGGGGAGTTCGCAGGCATCCACTTCGAGGGACCCTTCATCTCCCCCTGCCGCAAGGGCGCGCACAGCGAGGCGCTGCTGCGCGACCCCGACCCGGCCGAAGTGCGCAAGCTGCTCGACGCGGCGCGCGGCACGGCGAAGATGGTGACGCTGGCCACCGAACTGCCCGGTGGCATCGAGTCCGTACGGCTGCTCGCCGAGCACGGGGTGATCGCGGCGATCGGCCATACGGACGCCACATACGAGCAGACGGTCGAGGCGATCGAGGCGGGCGCCACGGTGGCGACGCACCTGTTCAACGCGATGCCGGGGCTGGGGCACCGGGCACCCGGACCGGTCGCCGCACTCCTCGAAGACGAACGCGTGACCGTCGAACTGATCAACGACGGCACCCATCTGCACCCCGCCGCCCTGGAGCTGGCCTTCCACCGCGCCGGCCCTGCCCGGGTCGCCTTCATCACGGACGCCATGGACGCGGCGGGCTTCGGCGACGGCGTCTACCACCTCGGCCCGCTGGAGGTCGCGGTACGGGACGGGGTGGCCCGGCTGGTGGACGGCGGCTCCATCGCCGGGTCCACGCTCACGCTGGACACGGCGTTCCGGCGGGCCGCGACCGTGGACGGGCTTCCCGTCGTGGACGTCGTGCAGGCGGTTTCGGCCAATCCGGCGCGGCTGCTGGGCGTCTACGACCGGGTCGGCTCGCTCGAACCGGGCAAGGACGCCGACATGGTGGTGCTGGACGCGGACTTCGTACTCAAAGGCGTGATGCGCAAGGGCGCATGGGTGGTCGAGCCGGGCGTTTCCTGACACCTCGCCACCGGAGGGCGGAGGGACCGGCGGAGGGGGGCTGGGCCAACCGCCGTCTCTTTGGCATGATCAGGCCCTCCAGCCATGACCACGCAGCAGTCTCCGGGGGTGTCAGCAGGTGATTCTCACGGTCACACTCAACGCCGCCCTGGACATCACCCACCGGCTCCCCGAGCTGGTCCCGGGCACCTCCCACCGGGTCGCCGAGGTGATCGAACGCCCCGGCGGCAAGGGGCTGAACGTGGCACGTGTGCTCGGCTCGCTCGGATACGAGACCGTCGTCACCGGTTTCGCGGGCGGACCGACCGGCGCCGTGCTGCGTGAGCGGCTGGCCGGACAGCCCCAGCCGCGGCCCGTACGCGACGCCCTCGTACCGATCGCCGCGAACACCCGCCGCGCCATCGCCGTGGTGGCGACGTCGAACGGCGAGACGACCCTGCTCGACGAGCCTGGCCCGCAGGTCACCGCCGACGAGTGGGCATCCTTTCTGATGACGTACGAGACGCTGCTGCGCGACGCCGAAGCCGTCGCCCTGTGCGGCGGTCTGCCGCCCGGTATCCATGTCGGCGCCTACGCCGAACTGATCCGCCGGGCCCGTGCCGCGGGCGTCCCCAGCGTCCTCGACACCAGCGGCGAACCCCTGCGCCGGGGCATCGCCGCCCGCCCCGACCTGGTCAAGCCGAACGCCGACGAGCTGGCCCAGCTCACCGGCTCCCGCGAACCCGTACGCGCGACCCGCGACGCCCGCCGCCGCGGCGCCCACACGGTGGTGTCCTCGCTGGGCCCTGACGGTCTGCTGGCCGCCACCCCCGAAGGCGTCTGGCGGGCCACCGCACCGGCGAAACCGAAGGTCACCGGCGACCCGGCCGGTGCGGGCGACGCGGCAGTCGCGGGCCTGCTGTCCGGCCTGGTGGATTCACTCTCCTGGCCGGACCGGTTGTCCCGCGCGGTGGCCCTGGCGACAGCGGCCGTCCTGGCACCCACGGCGGGTGACTTCGACCGGGCCGCGTACGAGGAACTGCTGCCGGGGGTCGCCGTGACAGAGCTGCTGCCCGCGGCTTGACGACCGCCTCGGGCCCCGCCCTGTTCACGCCTTAGTCGGGGTTCTTCGCCTCGCCCTGCTTCAGCGACACCTGGTCGAGCAGCGCGTCGCACGAGTCGCCCTGCTCGCAGGAGATCTTCAGGGTGTTGGAGCCCTGCTTGAGATTGACGTAGGAGTAGGTGCGGGTCCAGCCCTTCTCCCAGTCGCCCTCCTTGGCCTGGGCGAAGTTCGACATATTGATGGACCGCGGCTGCTCGCTGTTGACCGTGAGCGAGGTCTTGGCGTCCTTGCCGGGCACGCTGTAGGTGATGAACAGCGTGTACGTGCCGTCGGCCGGGACGTTCACCGACCAGCTTGCCGCCCCGCCGACACCGTTGAACTGCACATAGGCGCCGTTGGTGCCCTTCGCGCCCTTGATGTCGGTGCCCAGCTTCGCCGGAGGTGTGAGCTGGAGCGTCGCGGCGTTCTGCTTGGGCAGCTTCGCGGGCGGGTTCTCCTTGTCGCCCGCCTTGCCCTCCGGGTCCTCGCTCGGCTTCACCTGCTCCGCAGGGGCCTGGCTCCGGTCGGCCTTGTCCTTGTCGTCATCGCCACTCGTGATAAGCGCCACGCTGATACCGACGAGCACCACAGCGACGACCGCGATGGCGCCGGCGATCAGGCCGCGGGTGTTGGGGCCTCGGCCCCGGCCACCGTCGTCGTGGCCACCCATACCGGGTGCGGGGGTCTGGCGGGTGGGGGCGCCGCCCGGGTAGGTCTCCGGAGCGGCGTACTGCGCGCTCGGCTGGTGCGCCTGCTGACCGTAGGCGTGCTGCTGCGGTACCTGCTGGCCGTACTGGCGCTCGCCGACCGTTCTGACCTGGTTGTACGAGGTCCTGGGCACACCGGGTTGCGCGGCCGGGCCGGGGTAGCCGTAGCCGCCCTGCCGGGGAGGGGTGGCACCCTGGCGCTGCCCGTCCGCGTACAGGTAGCCGAACGGATCGTCGTCCTCAGGCGTGCTCGCGCCGTTGTTCCCGGCCGTCATCCCTGGGTCACTCCTATCCTCGCTCGCCAGCCGTCGCCGACCGGGCGAGCCTACCCCGTCCTGGTCACTCCAAGGACGGGCCGGACGCCCCGCCGGTTCCCACGCGGTTTCGGCGGCGGGAACTATCCGGCGCGGCGGTGGATCTTGGCGCGGGACCGCTTCTCGATGTACATCCGCTGGTCGGCCGACTGCAGGACCTCCTCGACGGACATCCCGCAGACCGCCCAGCCGATGCCGAAGCTAGCCCCGACCCTGACCGCCCGCCCGTCCACCCGGATCTGCGGAATGATCGCGTTGCGCAGGCGTACGGCGAGGTCAGCGGCGTCCTCGGCGCCGAGCCCGTCGGCGAGGACGACGAATTCGTCACCCCCGAGCCGGGCGACGGTGTCCCCGTCGCGCACCGCGGTCGTGAGCCGGCGGGCGACCTCGATCAGGACGGCGTCGCCGGTGTTGTGCCCGAAGCGGTCGTTGATCGACTTGAAGCCGTCCAGGTCGCAGAAGAGGACGGCCAGACCCTTGGTGCCGTCGTCGTGCTCGCTGTCGGGGGCGAGGGCGTGCACATGGTGGTCGTACGAACCGCCGGGCGCGTCGAGGTCGAAATCGAAGCCGGGACCGTAGCCGTGCGCGGGCGCGGGTGCCTCGCCGCCGTAACCGTCGTCGCCGTAACCGTGGCCGTGACCCTGTCGTGGACCGTGTCCACGGCCGTAGGCGTCCGGGTACCCGTCCGCGTCCGCGTACCGGTCCGCCTCGGCGTATCCCTCACCGTCCGCGTACCTCGGCCCGTCCGCGTACCTGTCCCCGTATCCGCCGCTTCCGTATCCGGACAGCCCCGGGTTCTCGCAGAGCCGGGCGCTGAGCCGGGCGCGCAGCTCCGCGTTGTTGGGCAGGCCGGTCAGGGCGTCATGACTGGCCCGGTGGGCGAGCTGGAGCTCATGGCGCTTGCGCTCCTCGATGTCCTCGACGTGGGTGAGCAGGAAGCGGGGCCCGTCCGTGGTGTCGGCGACGACCGAGTTGCGCAGCGAGACCCAGACGTAAGAACCGTCCCGGCGCCCCAGCCGCAGCTCGGCCCGGCCGCCTTCGGCAGAGGTGCGCAGCAGGGTGCCCACGTCGTCGGGGTGGACCAGGTCGGCGAAGGAGTAGCGGCGCATCGCGGACGCGGGGCGGCCCAGCAGCCGGCACAGGGCGTCGTTGGTGCGCAGCAGCCGCCCGTGCTGGTCACCGCCCATCTCGGCGATGGCCATACCGCTCGGGGCGTACTCGAAGGCCTGCCGGAAGGATTCCTCACTCGCCCGCAGGGCCTGCTGCTCGCGTTCGAGGCGGACCAGGGCGCGCTGCATGTTTGCCCGGAGGCGGGCATTGCTGATCGCAATGGCGGACTGGGAGGCGTACATCTGGAGGGCTTCCTGCCCCCAGGCGCCGGGCCGCCGCCCGTTACGGGGTTTGTCGACCGAGATCACGCCGAGGAGCTCCCGCCCGCTGCCGGACGCGTACATGGGCGCGTAGAGCCGGTCCTGCGGATGCCACTCGCCCTCGAAACGGGGCTCGGGCCCTTCGGTGTACCACTGCGGAACGTCGTCCTCCAGGAGCACCCAGCCCTCGGTGTGGGGTATGAAGCGGAGCTCGCCCCACTCCTCCCCCATGGACAGCCTGCGCTCCCAGGAGGCGCGGGAGCCGACCCGGCCTGTGATCAGGGCTTCGGCCGCGGAGTCACCGGCGAAGGCGGCGACGACGAGGTCCCCGTCGGGACGCACCAGATTGACGCACGCCAGTTCGTAACCGAGGCCGGCGACGATGCCGTCGGCGACGGACTGCAAGGTGTCCGCCAGGCTGCGGGCCGTATTGAGGTCGGTCACGACCTGGTGCAACTGCCGCAGGGTCGCAAGACGGACGTACGGCTCCGACTCGGTCTCCATCGCTCGCTCTCCCCGCGACCTCAACAGCTGCGTGACTCCAGGGTTCTCAGTCGGTCCTCTCTATGGCCTGTCCACGCCACTGAATCACAGCGCGCTGCCCGCTCGGTACACAGGGTCAACAATTACCGTCCTCTGTGACTCAAGTCACATTGAATGATGAACGGTCAGATTGCGGGGTATGCGGAACCCCCACGTTCACCGAACGTTCTTCAACGCAAATCCGGACTCAAGTCCTAGGACTTGACTGGTCCCCTGGCCCGATGTGGCCGCGACAACCACGAGGTTAGCGTTCCGATTGTGCTCCCGACGACTCAAGCCCCCCATACCGCCGGTACGTCCGCAACCACCGGCATGCCCATCCCCCATCCTGAGGGGGTGAGCAACGACGAGTTCCGCGCCGCCCTGTCCCGCCTGGCGGCAGGCGTGGTACTGGTGACCGCGCATGAGCCCCCGCTGAGCGAGACCGGCCCGGGCGGCGAGGACGTCGGCATGACCGCGACCTCGTTCACCTCGGTGTCGCTGGACCCCCCGCTGGTACTGGTGAGCCTGCGCAACGGCTCACGCATGGACGACCTGCTCGCCGAGCAGCCCCTGTGGGCGGTCTCGGTGCTCGCGGAGCAGCAGCGCCATATCGCGAGCCGGTTCGCGATGAAGGCACGTATCAGCGACCGGCTGCTGTTCCAGGACATCCCCTGGACGCGGGGCGAGGTGTGCGGGGCGCCGCTGGTGGGCGGTGCGCTGGCGGCGCTGGAATGCCGCACCGAACAACGGGTGGAGGCGGGTGACCACACACTGGTCATCGGCCTGGTACTGAAGGCCACCCTGCCCGGCGCGGAGAGCGGCGGCGGTCCGCTGGCGTACTTCCGCGGGAAATACCGCCACCTGGGCTGAGGCCGACGAACCGGCACGAGCCGTGGCCTGACGGGCGCGCACGGGCGGGGCCGGGCTGAACGACCGGGCCACGGCTCAGCGCCTGGGCCAAGGCCCACGACCGCCGCGGCTGAACGACCGGGCCAGGGATCAACGAAGCCGGGGGCTCACCAATCCCGCCCGCTGCGCCCCCGCTTGGTCTCGGCACGCTGCTTCTTCTCCCGCAGCCGCCGCTCGTTGATCCCGCGAGGGATCTTGGTGGCCCGCCGGGGACGCGGCGGCGGCGCCGTGGCCTCGGCGAGCAGCGCGGCCAGCCGCACCGCCGCCGTCTCACGGTTGCGCCACTGCGAGCGGTGCTCCGATGCGCGTACGGCGATCACGCCATCGTTCAACCGCGACGCGAGCCGCTCAAGGGCCCGGGCCTTCCACACCTCGGGCAGCGCCTGGGTCGCCGCGAGGTCGAAACGCAGCTCGACCTGCGAGTCGCTGGTGTTGACGTGCTGCCCGCCCGGCCCCGACGAGCGCGAGAAACGCCACATGAGCTCGGCCTCCGGGAGGGAGACGGAGCCGCGGATGGGATAGGGACCAGACATACGTCCTATGGTCGCGCCGGTGGAGGAGCCCCGTCACCTCCTTTTCACACATCACCTTGTTGCGGGGAACCGCTCCGTCCACCCCCCGCGTTAGGAAGGATGAGGTACCCACTCGATCAGGAACCAGGAAAGGGACTTCCCATGGCTGTAAGCCTGTCCAAGGGCGGCAACGTCTCCCTCACCAAGGAGGCACCGGGCCTGACCGCCGTCACGGTGGGCCTCGGCTGGGACGTCCGTACCACCACCGGCACCGACTTCGACCTCGACGCCTCCGCCATCGCGGTCAACGCGGGCGGGAAGGTCGTGTCGGACGGCCACTTCGTCTTCTTCAACAACAAGGCCACCCCGGACCAGACGATCGTCCACACCGGCGACAACCGCACCGGCGAGGGCGGCGGCGACGACGAGCAGATCAACGTCAACCTCCAGGGGCTCCCGGCCGACGTCGAGCGCATCGTCTTCCCGGTCTCCATCTACGACGCCGAGAACCGCACCCAGAACTTCGGCCAGGTGCGCAACGCCTACATCCGCATCGTCAACCAGGCCGGCGGCACCGAGATCGCCCGCTACGACCTGAGCGAGGACGCCGCGACCGAGACCGCGATGGTCTTCGGCGAGCTCTACCGCAACGGCGCGGAGTGGAAGTTCCGCGCGGTCGGCCAGGGTTACGCCTCGGGCCTGGTGGGCATCGCCCAGGACTTCGGCGTCAACGTCTGAGCAACCGCCAGGGGAACCTGAACCAGGAGCCCGGTGAGGCCCCCGTCGCGACACCCGCGACGGCGGCCTCCGCTTGTGGGCCCGTCCGGCTTGTGGGCGATCCGGCATATGGGCGGTCCGGCTTACGGCCGGTCCGGCTTGGCGTCCCCGTAGAGCCACGTGTCCCACAGCTCCGTCAGGTCCTTGCCCGACTCGCTCTCCACATACGCGACGAAGTCGTCCGTCGACGCGTTCCCGTGGCGGTGCTTCTCCGCCCAGCCCTGCACGATCTCGTAGAACGCCTCGTCCCCCACCGCCTCGCGCACCTTGTGCAGCACCATCGCGCCCCGTTCGTACACCGGATCGCCCAGGAAACGCTCCACATCCGGCTGCTCGGCGGGCGGGAAGTCCCAGTTGGACTCGGTGTCGTACGCCTCCCGGAAGCTCTCGCTCGCCGGGGTGTCCTCGAAGTCCTCCAGGTACAGCCACTCGGCGTAGGTCGCGAAGCCCTCGCTGAGCCACACGTCCTGCCAGGTCGCAGGGGTGACGGAGTCGCCGAACCACTGGTGGGCGATCTCGTGGACGAGGGTCGGGGCGTTGAAGGAGGCCTCCGGGAAGGTGGCGCGGCTCTGGGTCTCCAGGGCGTAGCCGATGTCGTCGGAGCGCTCGACGATCGCGCCGGTCGAAGTGAAGGGGTAGGGGCCGAAGTTGTCGACCGCCCAGTCCGTGAGCTCCGGGATACGGGCCAGCAGCTTCGCCGCGCGCGGGGCCACGGTCTCGTCGACCGCTGTGTAGACGGGTACGCCGCCGTCCGCCGGGCGGTACGACTTGGTGACGTACGAACCGATACCGATGGTCGCGGCATGGCTGGCCATCGGCTCGGCCGAGCGCCAGACGAAGGTGGTGCGCTTGCCGTCGGGGGTGGGCCGCTGTGAGCGCAGTTCGCCGTTGGAGACGGCGGTCAGGCCCTTGGGGACGGTGATGGTGGTCTCGTAGGTCGCCTTGTCGCTGGGGTGGTGGTTACCGGGGAACCAGGCCATCGAGCCGGTCGGCTGGCCGAGGGCGACCGCGCCGTCCGCGGTCCGCAGCCAGCCCTCCTGGGACTCGTCCTGGTCGGTGATGGTGCGCGGGGAGCCGGAGTAGCGGACGGTGGCGCGGAAGGTGCTGCCTTCGGCGATCTCGTCGCGGGGGCGCAGGGTGAGCTCGTCGCCCGCGCGGTTGACGGCCGCGGGGGCCGTGCCGACGGTCGCGGAGTGCACGGTCATCCCATGGAGGTCGAGATTGAACGCGCTCAGCCCCTGGGTGGCGCGTGCGGTGATGGTGGCCGTGCCGGAGAGGTTCCGCGTCTTCGGGTCGTAGTCGAGCGTGAGCGCGTAGTCGCTCACGTCGTAGCCGCCGTTGCCCAGCTTGGGGAAGTACGGATCGCGCAGCCCGACCGCGCCCGGTGTGCCCTCGACCCCTGCGCCGAGGCTCTCCGGCGCGGTGCACCCCGCACCGCCGAGGGCGATCAGGGCGACTGCGAGGGCCAAGGGGCGGGCGGTACGGGGGCGGGATCGCTGACGCAGGTGCACGCCAGCGATCCTATGCCCGGAATGTCATACTCCGTCGGTCGGGCCGCCTCAGATCTCGATCTCGACATCCGTGAGCGGGTACGCCACACAGCTGTGGGTGTAGCCGAACCGCTCGTCCGCCATCCGCAGCCGCGCCTCCTCCGCCGTGTGCGTCTCGCCGCTGACCACCCGCACCACGCACATCCCGCACTCGCCGGACCGGCATGCCGCCTCGGGCCGTATGCCATGGTCCTCCAGCGCGTCGAGCAGCGGGCGGTTGCGGGGCGTACGGAAACGGGTACCGCACGCGGTGACTGTCACCTCCTCCGTGCCGTCCGTGCCGGCCGGCCAGTGCGGCTGGGCCTCGGGGCGCGCGGGCGCGCCATTGGCCTCGAAGCGGATACGGCGCCGCGGGTGGCCGAGCGACGCGAGTTGCCCGAGCACGTACGGGTACATCGCCTGCGGCCCGCAGACGTACACCATCCGGCCGTTCAGCGGCCCGGTCAGCTCGCTGATCGTCACGGCCGTGAGCAGTCCGCCGATGACATGGTCCACCCGGATACGGGCGGGGTTGGCCGCGGCGAGGGCGGCGAGCTCGTCGTGGAAGATGACGTCTTCCACGTCGCGCGAGCCGTAGACCAGATGTACACGGCGCGAGGAGTCCTGCCCCTGGTCGGCGATCTCGCGGAGCATGCTCATGGCAGGCACCACGCCAGAGCCTCCGGCGAGGAACACCAGGTCATCGCCGTGGAACAGCGGGTTGTGGTGGAAGGTACCCATGGGGCCGGTGGTGGTGAGCCGGTCGCCGACGGCGAGGGTGTCGATGAGCAGGTTGCTGATCCGGCCCTCGGGGACACGCCGCGCGGTCAGCTCGTAGTACTCCGCGTGTGTGGAGGGGCTGGACGCGATGGCGTACGGGCGGCTCGTACCGTCCGCGAAGACGTTGACGTACTGCCCGGCCAGGAACGGCGGCAGCGGCTGCCCGTCCTCGCGCCGCAGCCGGAACGTGCGGGTGCTCGCCGTCTCGACACGGATGCCGCCGACGACGAGCCGCAGCCGCTTGGGGTGGTGGCCCTCGACCGTCCCGGCCGGGGCCTCCTGGACGGACTGGGTGGCGAATCGGCGGTCGATCTCCGCCTGGATCTCGTCATGGCCGTCGTAGAGCTCGGCCAGTGGGTGCTTCATACCTGCGCTCCCTCGGTCTCCGGCTTGCTTTCGAGAAGTCGGCGAGCGACCGCCGCCCCGGACTGGAGAGTGGGCTGGAACCCGCACATGCCCACCCAGGCACCCGCCAGACGCAGTCCGGGCACATGGCTTTCGCGGTGGATGCCGCGGAACGGCCAGCCATCGGCGGCGTCCTGCTCGTAGCCGTAGAACGCCCCGCCGGGATGGCCCAGATAGCGCTCCATCGTCAGCGGAGTCGCGACATCCACCTCCTCGATCGCGTCCCGTGCGCCCGGGGTGATGGTCTCCAGGAGGTCGAGCAGGCCTTCGGCATAGGCGAACTTGGCGCGGGCGTACTCGGCCGGGGGGAGACCCTGCCAGGCGTCCGCGTACTGGAGCGTCATCAGGCTGACATGGCTGGCACCGGAGGGTGCGAAGCCGATCGGCTCGACGTCGTAGCAGGACGCGGCGATCCCACGCACCGGCTCCGGGAAACCTCGGCGCATGGCGGCGAAGGTGCGGTCGTCGTCCATGTCCACGTTCACGAAGTTGGTACTCGCGGTGAAGCCCAGCTCGGCGGGCGTCGCGTCCAGGCCCATGTGCAGCACGAAGCCGGAGACTCCGGGACGCCGGGTGCCGAGGTCGCGGGTGGCGGCAGCGGGGACGGGCAGGCCTTCGAGCATGGCGTAGGTCGCGGGGAGCGAGACGTTGGACACCACCTCGGCGGCGTTCACCCGCTCACCGGTGTCCAGCCGCACGCCCGCGACCCGGCCGCCACTGGTGCGGATGCCCGTGACCGCGGTGTTGAGCCGGACCTCGCCGCCCGCGCGCTGGAACGAGTCCAGCAGCGCCCGCGACAGCATCTGCGAGCCGCCGCGTATGTGCCACGGTTTGAACTCCAGATAGGCGAACAGCACCAGCGCCAGGTCCTGGAACGGCAGCCGGGACGGGGGCAGTCCGAGATAGCCCCAGTACGCGCCGAGCACCGACTTGAGGCGGTCGTCGGCGAAATGGGCGTCCAGCACCTCCTTGTACGGGCGCAGTCCCTGCCGGAACAGGAGCGGGTCGACCTGCTCGGCCGGCAGCCCGTCCATCGCGGCGACCTGCCAGAAGGTGATGTCGCGTACGAGCGCGAAGAACCTTTCGATACGGGCGCGGTTGCCGGGGAAGGCCGCTTCGAGGGCATCGGTCGCACCCGACCAGCTCGCGGGCAGCGTCACGTCGTACATCCCGGGCACCACGGCCCGGTACAGGTCGCGCTCCTCGACGAACTCCACGCGATCGGCGACGTCCAGCGAGGCGAGCAGCGGACGCAGCGAGAACGCCTGGCCCTCCCTTCCGAGCCCGGAGAGCTGGTGCAGGGCGACCTCGAACTCGAAGCGGCCGCGCCGGAAGGATGTCGCACAGCCGCCGGGGATGTTGTGGCGCTCGACGAGCAGGGTGCGGGCGCCGGCACGCTGGAGGGTGACGGCGGCGGTCAGACCTGCGTTTCCGGCTCCGATGACGACGACGTCGTACTCGAGGTCGCCGTCGCTCATGACTCGACCGCCGCGGACTCGGCCGCAGAGTCGGTCGCCGCCCCGGCGGCCAGCGCCGCGGCCTCCCGGCCGATCGCGTCGAACCGGGCGCCCATCGCCTCCGAGAGCGCCTGGGCGGCGGACAGCGGCCGGACCATGACCATGAAGTCGTCGACGAGTCCGTCCTCGTTCATATGCAGGAAGTCGCAGCCGTTGATCTCGCGCCCGCCGACCTTGGCCGTGAAGACGAGCGCGTGGTCGCGGCCGTCAGCACCGTTGATCTCGCGGACATAGCGAAAGTCCTCGAAGACCTGGATCACGTTGCGCAGGATCGCGGTCGTTATCGGCTTGCCCTCGTACGGGCGGAAGGCGACCGGGCTGGTGAAGACGACATCGTCGGCGAGCAGCGCGGGGAGGGCGGCGTGGTCACCGGACTCGACGGCCTGACGGAACGGATGCATGGCGGATTCTCCCTGGCCCTTGGGCGGCGCCGCCGGACAGCCGGTCCGGCGCACGGCACCTCTTGATACTCACTTTTTTGAGTAGGTGTAAATGAGAGTAATCACATCGGTGCTAGCGTGTCCAGGTGTCTCTCAAGTACGCGGTCCTCGCAGCGCTCCTGAACGGCGAGGCGTCCGGCTACGACCTGGCCAAGGTCTTCGACGTGGCCGTGGCGAACTTCTGGTCCTCGACGCCGCAGCAGCTCTACCGGGAGCTGGACCGGCTGGCCACCGACGGACTGATCGAAGCCCGCGTCGTCCAGCAGGAACGACGCCCCAACAAGCGCATGTTCAGCCTCACCCCGACCGGACGGGACGCGCTCCACACCTTCACCCTGACCCCGCCGCGCCCCACGACCATCCGCGACGAGCTGATGGTGAAGATCCAGGCGATGGACGAGGCGGACCCGGACGCGGTACGCGTACTGATCGAGGAGTGCCTGGAACGGATCAGCGACAAACTCGCCCGCTATGAGCGGCTACGCGACCGCATGCTGGACGGGCGCACCGAGGACGAGTACCTGATCGAGGCGGAACAGGTCGGCCCGTATCTGACGCTGATGCGCGGACGCGCCTTCGAGGAGGAGAACGTCCGCTGGTGCGAACGGACCCTCGAAGTCCTGGCCGCCCGCGCCGCCCGGCGCGGTGCGGCACACGGCAGCGCGGCACAGGGCGGCTGAGGCAGCGCACCGTGAAGGAGCGGGGACGGCGGGGAGCGGAGCCGCGGCCGAAGCGGGATCAGCGGCAGGCGCGTGAACGCGCCCCGGGCGGGCGTGACACCATCAAGGCGTGCTCGACATCGGCTACTCCCTCTCCCGCCGCTTCCCGGACCCTCCGCAGACCGACTACCGGCACGCCGACGTGCACGCCCTGCGGCACGACCTCTTCTGCGGAGACGTCTACCTCGCAGACACCAAAGAGGACCGCGAGGTCTCCACAGCCTGGGGATGGGTACCGGTACTCGACTTCGCCTGGGCGCTGTGCGACATCGTCGAGCACCTCGACCGCGACCCCCTCGGCTCCCGTGCCTCCCGGCCCCAGTACGCCGAGCTGGATTTCACCGAGTCCACCGACCGCATGCTCTTCGAGCGCCGCTTCGGCTGGGTGGACGTCGAAGCCGACTGGATGCCCGGCGACGAGCCGCCCCTCACCTTCAGCCACAGCGAACTGCGCCGCGAGGCACGCGACTTCCTGCACGACCTGATCGCCGACCTCACCGACCTCCACGACGGCCTCGCCGACAACCCCGTCGTCTGGGACCTCCAGAGCCGCTTCCCCCGCACCCCAGCCGCCCCGCGCAGCACCTGAGGCTCAGGGCTCCACCCGCAACCCGATCTGCGCCGCCAGCACCGGCGCCAGATCCAGCAGCTGCGCCGGGCTGATCACCGCACCAGCCAGCCGCTCCACACCCCTGGCGATGTCCAGCTCGGCCGCCTGCCGCAGATCCACGTCCCGCATCGCGGCCCCGCTGAAATCCGCCCGCCGCAGGGCACAGTCCCGGAACTCCACCCGCGTCAGCTCCGCCGCACCGAAGTCGGGCTCGGACAGCACGCACCCCTCGAAGACCACATCCTTCAACCGGGCGCCCCGCAGATTCAGATAGTCGAACTTCCCTCCCCGCACCAGCACCCGCTCCAGCACAGCCCCGTGCAGCTGCACCCCGCCCATCCGCGCGTCCACGATCTCCGCGTCCCGCAGCGACGCCCCGGAAAGATCAGTCCCCACGCCCCGTACACCCATCAGCACAGAGTCGATGAACCGGGCACTGACCAGCGCGGTCCCGTCGAGCAGGCACTCCCGCAGCGCGCAGTCCAGGAACCGAGCCCCGGCCCCCTCCTGACCCGAGAGATCCAGCCCGGCCAGCTCGAACCCGTCGTAGTCCCCATCGGGCTCCAACCGCCGCCCGTCCTCGTACGGACGCAGCGGCGGCAGTCTCACCTCAGGCCGCCGGGCCGCCGTCTGCTTCCTCGTCCTCTGCCCCATGACCACATGGTGGCCCACCCCACTGACAACCGGGCGAGAGCACGGCGGACGGCCGCCGCCCGGCTATCGCTCCGAGCCCGTGCCGCCCCGGTACGACTCGTTCCTGAGCACATCCCCCAGGTCGCCCAGAGACCCGTCTGCCAGAGCGTCGTCCTGACCGGAAGCCTCACGCGAAGCCCGCTCGTCACCGGCACCGCCACCACCATCGTCGGAAGCCCCACGGCCCGCCTCCCGCGCATGCCGCTGCTTCTCCTCCTCAAGGTGCTTCCGGATCTGTTCGGGCTTGTCTCCGAGCTGGTCCATGACCATCTCCCTCGTCAGCGCCCCCAGCCCCCGGCCACGCCGCAAGAGTCACACAGCTCCGCCCACCCCGCACCCGCAAACAGCCCGACCTGCACATCCGAGATCTCGATCATCAACAGACCGTTATGGTCCACACCCGACCGCTCATCGCCAAAAACGATCCGGAGCAGTAACGTCCGGCAGACAACGGACCACGCCACCCACCGGCAGGGAAGACATGAACACCGTCAACGGCGGCATCTCGTTCTGGTACGCACAAGAAGGCGTCCCCGCGCCCCGAGAGCCCCTGCCCGGCGACACCACAGCCGACGTCTGCATCGTCGGCGGCGGATACACCGGCCTGTGGACGGCCTACTACCTCAAGAAGGCGGTCCCCTTCCTCAACATCACCCTGCTCGAAGCCAGGTTCTGCGGCTACGGCGCCTCAGGACGCAACGGCGGCTGGCTCTACAACGGCATCGCAGGGCGCGACCGCTACGCCAGACTCCACGGCCACGAAGCCGCGGTACGCCTCCAGCAGGCCATGAACGAGACCGTCAGCGAGGTCATCGGCACCGCCCGCGCAGAGAACATAGACGCCGACATCCACCAGGGCGGCGTACTCGAAATCGCCTACACCCCCGCCCAACTCGCCCGGCTCAGAGACTTCCACACCGTCGAAATCGCCTTCGGCGAGAAAGACCGCGAACTCTACGGCGCCCGCGCCACCGCCGAACGCATCCGCGTCGCCGGAGCCGTCGGATCCAGCTGGACCCCCCACGGAGCCCGGATCCACCCCGTCAAACTCGCCAACGGACTCGCCGCGGCCGTCGAAGCACTCGGCGTCACCATCCACGAGTCCACCCCCGTCACCGAGATCAGACCCAAACACGCCGTCACCCCCTACGGCACCGTCCGAGCCCCCTACGTACTGCGCTGCACCGAAGGCTTCACCGCCTCCATCGCGCACCAGCGCCGCACCTGGCTCCCCATGAACTCCTCCATGATCGTCACCGAGCCGCTCCCCACCGCGCTCTGGGACACCATCGGCTGGGAAGGCCGCGAAACCCTCGGCGACATGGCCCACGCCTACATGTACGCCCAGCGCACCGCCGACAACCGCATCGCCATCGGCGGACGCGGGGCCCCCTACCGCTACGCCTCCAACACCGACAACGACGGCCGCACCCAACCCGCCACCGTCGACGCCCTCCGCGCCATCCTCACCCGCTTCTTCCCCCAGCTCGCGCACGTCCGCGTCGACCACGCCTGGTCCGGCGTCCTCGGCGTACCCCGCGACTGGTGCGCCACCGTCACCCTCGACCGCTCCACCGGCCTCGGCTGGGCCGGCGGCTACGTCGGCTCCGGCGTCGCCACCGCCAATCTCGCCGCCCGCACCCTGCGCGACCTCATCCAGCAGGACTCCGGCCAATCCGGCCCCACGAACCTGACCGCCCTCCCCTGGGTCAACCACAAGGTCCGCAAATGGGAGCCCGAACCCTTCCGCTGGCTCGGCGTCCACTCCCTGTACGCGGCCTTCCGCGCCGCCGACCGCCGCGAACTCGCGGGACGCAGCACGGAAACGGACCGCATCGCGACGCTCGCGAACAGGATCTCGGGGCGGCACTGAGAGGTGCTCGGGCCGCTGTCCCTGATACGACGCGTTGTGCCCCGGATCGGAATGCCCCGGGCACGACGTATACGAAGCCTGGTTCGAACCGACGCCCGGCCGCCGCAGAGGTCACACACTCCTCGATGCCAGCAATGGATGCAAAAGACCCCCTCTTGTCGTCCCGCTCCACCTGTACTCCGCCGCCGAAGGCGAAGCGGATCGGCGGCCGTCACATGGCGTACGGCTGGTGCGTCCGGTCATGTGGGAAGCGTGAGGAGCATCAGAGGCGTGGTGGTGGGCTGGGGTGATCCGCCGTCGGGTTCGATGGTGAGTCCGATGGCGGTGGCGTGGGTGAGGTTACCGTCGATGGCGACGGCCCCGTCGTGTTCGACCAGTCCGGCCGGGTGCATGGTGCCCTGTTCGGCGTACCAGAGCTGGTAGGTCTTGCCCGTTTCCGGCCTGGGTAGGCCGGTCCCGACGAACACCGCCTTCCCCAGTCGCCTGGACGCGATGACCGAAGTGGTGGCTCCATTGGTAGTGCGACCCTGGACGGTTCGGGCGTCGGAGGCGGACATGACCGAGCTCAGGTCATCGAGTTGCCGGGTCGCCTGCTGCGCCTGTCGTTGTGACTTGGTGCTCTGCCGGTGCTGCCAGGCGGCGACACCGGCGAGCGTGACGGTCGTGACGAGGCTGGCAGCGATGAGGAGGGGGCCGGTCCTGCGCATTCTGGCGAAGATCGACGTGACGCGCGGGTTCGGCACGGGCACACGTGGAGGCATCTGGCGCACGGATTCGATGCCTCGCATCACGGAATCCCGCATAGCCCGCGGGGCGGGGGTATTCACCGCTGCGGCGAGACGGCCAGCGGTGGCGGAGAACCCGTCCACCTCATCCCGGCATGGGGCACATCGCGTGAGGTGGGCCTCGAGCACGTCACGCTCGTCGTGTGGGAGCGCGTCGAGAGCGTAGGCGCCGGTGAGGGTGTGGAGTTCTTCGAGTGTCTTCATGCGGTCACCCCCATGCAGTCGCGCAGCCGGATGAGCCCGTCGCGCATACGTGTCTTGACGGTCGGAAGCGGTGTGCGGAGGGTTTCCGCGACTTCGCGGTAGGTAAGCCCCTGGTAGTAGGCGAGCGTGACCGCTTGCCGCTGGATTTCGGTGAGTGTCTTCATGCAGCGGCGTACCTGCTGACTCTGCAGCCGGGTCTCGACCCGCTCGGCGACGTCGTCGTAGGGCCGCTGCACTTCGCGCACGGCGTGGTCGTGGTCGCGGGTGGCGGTTGCTTCGGCCGAGCGGACCCGGTCCACGGCCCGGCGGTGAGCGATCATGGTGGCCCAGGCGTGGACGCTGCCCTTGCTCGGGTCGTAGCGCGGGGCACGCCGCCACAGGTCGATCATGACCTCTTGCGTGACCTCTTCGGACTGGGCCCGATCGCGCACGACCTTGAGGACGATCCCGAACACGGTGTCGACGACGGCGTCGTAGAGAGCGGCGAACGCTTCCTTGTCGCCGCACGCGACTTGCCGCATGACCTCGCCCAGCCGGAGCTCCTCCGGGGCCGGCGGGCCAGAAGAAGCGGGTTCACTCAACGGGATTCCTCTCATCGCTGGTGGGCCGCCTCGCACAGGCGGCCCCGTTGCCGGGCGGGATGCTTCCATGGCATGACAGTCCTTCGGTGATCAATGAATAGAAATCAGAGAATGTACGCATAATGCGGTAGACGCTGTTGCGCCTCCTACGTCACTACTTCGCCGCGCTCGGGCCAACGGATGGGTGATTCGGTTCCCGGACGTTCGACCGTGTCCGGCGTGGTGCGGACGCCGAACCGCACGCGATCGGCAGACCTGATGGCCCGCGCCTGCCGATGGGCATATAGGGGCCGCGACCGGTGCCCACCGGACAGTTGCGTTCACCGGCGGAGGCAAGCCGACGGATCAGTCGCCGCGAAGGACAGGTGTGAGCATCAAACGAGTAACTCTCATCCGTGGGGCTCTGGCGGGCGCCAGCGGTCTGCTGGCCGCGTTCTCCGCGCTGGCTGTGGCGGAACTCGTGGCAGCGTTCGTGCGACCGGAGTCCAGTCCCGTGGTCGCGGTCGGCGGTGCGTCGATCGACGTCACCCCGGCGCCGGTGAAGGACTGGGCGATCCGCACCTTCGGCACCGATGACAAATTGGTGCTGCAGGCGGGCATCCTCACGGTACTGGCACTGTTCGCCGTGGCAATTGGCTTGTTTGCCCTGCGTCATCGTCGCGTTGGCGCTCTTGGAGTCCTGGTCTTCGGTGTGCTCGGAGCGGCTGCCGCGCTCGGGCGGCCGGATTCGGTGTCGTGGGCCGACGCCCTGCCATCGGCGGTCGGGGCACTAGCCGGTTCCACAGTGCTCTACGCCCTGGCCGGCAGTCTCACCGGCACCGGCACAGCGGTGACGCCGAGCGAACCGGACGGCTGGGACCGCCGCGGTTTCCTGATCGCCGCCACCGCGGCAGCCGTCGCCTCCGCCGGAGCCAGAGCACTGGGCCGGGGACTGACCCGGGCACGGAGTGGGGATGTTGCCGCGTCACGCGAGTCAGTCACCTTGCCTGCCCCCGGGTCACCCGCCCCCGCCATCGCCTCGCGTGCCGAGCTGCGCATTCCCGGGATGCCTCCCTTCACCACCCCGAACAAGGACTTCTACCGGGTCGACACCGCACTCGTCGTGCCGAAGGTCGATGCCATGGCCTGGCGCCTCAGGATCCATGGCAAGGGCGTCACCAGCCCCCTCAGCCTCACCTTCCAGGACCTGCTGGCAGGTGAACTTATCGAGCGGGACATCACCCTGACCTGTGTGTCCAACGAGGTCGGCGGCCGTTACGTCGGCACCGCACGCTGGATCGGCGTACGCCTGGCGGACCTGCTCCTGCGAGCGGGAGTCCAACCACCATCGCGAGGGGGCCCGGCCGATCAGCTGGTGGCCCGGTCCGTCGACGGGATGACCCTCGGCACCCCCGTCGCGGACGTGATGGACGGCCGGGACGCCATGCTCGCCATCGGAATGAACGGCGAACCGCTGCCCTTCGAGCATGGCTTCCCCGTGCGGATGGTCGTCCCCGGGCTGTACGGATACGTCTCCGCCTGCAAGTGGATCGAGGACATCGAACTCACCACCTTCGACGCGTACGACCCCTACTGGGTCAAGCGGAGGTGGGCCCGCAAGGCCCCCATCAAGACGCAGTCCCGCATCGACACCCCCAAGCCCTTCGCCCGCCCGGCACCCGGCACGGTGATGATCGCCGGAGTCGCCTGGGCCCAGCACCGGGGCATCGACCGCGTCGACGTACGGGTCGACGACGGCCCCTGGCATCGCGCCGACCTCGCGACCGAACACACCACCGACACCTGGCGCCAGTGGTCCCTGCCCTGGCAGGCCACCACCGGCACCCATACCCTCACCGTCCGCGCCACCGACCGCACAGGCGAGACGCAGACGGAGCAGCGAGCTCGCACCATCCCCGACGGGGCCAGTGGCTGGCACAGCGTGGTCGTGACGGTCACCTGACAGGAATCGATGCGAACTTCCGTTCGCGGTAAGGCGCTTGCGGGTGATATCTCGCCGTTCCACGCGCTCCACCAATCCGCCTGGCGCCGCGCACCGAATCCCCAGTGTGACGATCAATCGGACAGTCCTCGCACACCGTCGGCACGAGGGCGCCGCCAACCCCGGGATCGCTTCCGGGCTCTGATCTCCGCGAGTCCTCACAGGGCAAGCGTCACCGGACAGCGCTCACCCCTTGCCGAGGTCGTCCCACGCACCCAGGCCGCTACTCAATGCAATCGATCAATTACTCAGGAGTGTTCTGATGACTGCCTTCCGCTTCCGTCGTGCCGCCGTCGCTGTCGCCGCGGTCGCCGTTCTGCCGCTCGCGCTGACCGCGTGCGGAGGTGACGACTCCTCGAAGTCCGCCGCGGACAAGGGGGCGTCGGCGCCGGCTGAGGAGAAGTCGACCCCGGCCATGGACGATGCCGCTCCGGGCGGCGACGGCCCGTTCGGACCTGCCTGTGCTTCGGTACCCAAGGACGGAGCCGGCTCCTTCGACGGCATGGCCCAGGACCCGGTGGCCACCGCCGCCTCCAACAACCCGGCCCTGTCCACGCTGGTGGCCGCAGTGAAGAAGGCCGGACTGGTCGACACCCTCAACAACGCGCAGAACATCACCGTGTTCGCGCCGACCAACGACGCCTTCGCCAAGATCCCGAAGGCCGACCTGGACAAGGTCCTCGCGGACAAGGAGATGCTGACCAACATCCTCACGTACCACGTGGTCGGCCAGAAGCTCACGCCGCAGCAGCTGGAGAACGGCAGCTACGAGACCCTGCAGAAGTCGACACTCTCCACCAAGGGATCCGGCGAGGACTACACCGTCAACGACAACTCCAGGGTCGTCTGCGGCAACGTGCCCACCGCCAACGCCACGGTCCACATCGTCGACACCGTGCTCATGCCGAAGTCCTGAACAGCCAACCGCCCTTGACGAGTACCCCCCGACTGTTCACCTGGCACGGCGGTAACCGTGCCTGGTGAACAGCGCAGCGGCCTGCGGGAGACAAGCGCGACCTCAAACCCCAAGGAGGCCGTTGCTCCCGCGGAAGGTGGGTATCCGGCTCCTGTGCTCGCGAACCGATCGAGCTCATCCCGCCAAGACACCTACTGCCGAACGGGATTGCTATCGCTTGTTGATGGGCACCGCCAGGTCCTCGACCTGGTGGTTCGCCGGGAAGGCACCCTTGCTGGCGGCCTTCCCGGTGAGGAGATCCACCCCGTACAGGCGGAACACGCCGTTGGTTTCGAGAGCGGCGAAACCGTGGTTGGTTCCGCGCTTGGCGTCGTAGTAGATGTCGAATCCCGCGTCAGGTCCGGCGTCTACGCCGAGGCTCCCCGTGGGCGCCAGGGTGCCCGCGTTGGCAGGGGACTGCAGGGACACACGGTCGGCCAGCGTGTCGATGTCGAACAGGGTCGTGGCCGTTGCCCCGTTCAGATCGTTGTTGGTGTAGGCCGCGGCGGTCACACCCATGGCGGTCGAAGGCGGCATCGTCGGGTTGGTCAGCGTGCCGTCCACGATCGTGGTGAACGGCGCTGCGGGGTCGTCGATGTTGTGCCGGAGGTTCTGCCCCGTGTCGGAGATGATCCGCAGCCGGTTGGCCGCCGGGTTGAAGTCGACTCCGAATGACGTGCCGGACAGAGCGACGGTGAGCTGGGAGACCTTCGTGGCCACGGCAGTCCGCGTGTTCAGGGTGTAGATGCCGCCCTGGTCGCCGACGCCGTAGAGCCAGCCGTCCTGGACCCGGTAGTCGATACCGACGAGTTCGGTGTCCCCGGACAGGCCCGTGACCCAGCCCAGGGAACGGGCCCGTGAGGGCCTGTCCACGTCGAACTGCACCAAGCGCTGATCGGTCGTCAGCCCGACCGCCGTCATTCCGCGCCAGCCGGAATCACCGAAGACGAACGGGACGACAGGGTCTGCCAGAGCCGCTGGAGCGACGCATGAAGCAGCCAGAACCATGGACAGGACAAGCGACGTGCGCGTACGCATACCGTACCTTTCAGTGGGGTTGAGGTGGTCGCCGCAACAGAAACGAGGCGACCGGTACATGAGAATTCACCGCGAGTCTCGGTGAAATGGCAGGAGTTACGGGCCGAGGCATCCGCACGACTGAATCAAGGAGTTCACGCTGCCCCAGTCGGAGTTGCACAAGTCGAGGCAGCATGGGGCACCCACGGCCGGATCCGAAAATCCGAGTTCGCCTCGCCGTCGAGGAACCAGTGACGCCTATTCTGCCCTGCAGGTCGACCGGAAATCGTATTCCCGTATCAGGGCATTCAGGGCGTGTCGCGGGAATAGCGCACCGCACAAGACGCCCGTTGGAGGCAGCCCTGCACCGCAGGGAACCCGGACTGGACCGCCGGTGAGCCGGTTCAGCCCGGCAGCCAGCCCAGTCCGAGGACGTCAGCCCAGCAGCAGCCCGGTCCGAGCAGCCCACGGTGCACGCCGGAAGCACCCCAGGCGCCGCCCGCAGTGCTCCGCGTGTGAGAACTCATGGCTCCGTCGGGGCCGGCCATGACATCGCCCGCGGCGCAATACGCCCCGCCGAAGGTCGTCCCGGTGGACACATAACTGGTGGAGGCACCCGCAGGGCCGACACCCGTCGTGCGCTGATCGTAGGAGTCGGCGCTGGCCGCGCCTCCCGCGAGAATCACCACGGGAGTGACCACCGCAGCGACCACCGCAGCGACCACCGCAGCATGGAGAATATTACGCACAGGACTTACCCCTTCTCTCGTTCGCCTTCTCAGGCCCAAAACCGAGCTTGCAGTCGTGATTCGACACCGATGCGATTCCGGATGGGGGAACTTCCCTTTCCCCAGCAAGCGTTCGAACCATTTGCCCAGGACGAAGGATGGATTCGAAAAATCACTGTCACTCGCCCGGCGGAACGCAAGAAGAACAACCGATAGCCGCTACGAGACAGACAAGCCGGATCCGCGAGACCTCTAATCCAGACCCATTCCACACGGTCGCGTGAGCAATCAGCACGCTGAGCCTTGTCCGGCACGGATCCCGACTCGGAGTCCGTCACGGGTGATGCTGGCCCGTCGAGGGGTGTCCCGGAGATCAACTCCCCATCCGCTCATGCATCGCTCACGCAAACGGCCCCGGACGGGTAGTCCGAGGCCGAATAGGAGCCCTCCCTGAGACACAGGAAGAGGGAGTGAATGTCGGGGCCCCCCCACCCCCCCGCGCGGGGGGGGTGGGTGGGGGGGGGGGGCCCCCCCCCCCCCGGGCCCCCCCCCCCCCCCCCCCCCCCCCCCCCCCCCACAACACCCCCCCCCCCCCCCCCACCCCG
>NZ_JBHXFA010000054.1:0-2330 GCF_042724175.1 Streptomyces sp. NPDC127084 | reverse complement strand
CTTACACACTTGAAGGGGGTGTTTTTTTCGCCCCCCCACCCCGCGCTTGGGGTTGGGGTATGCGGGGCCTGGGTCCAACCGGCCCGCGCGTACACATCGCCACCGACGTCCAACCCCGCCTCTTCCACGTCGCCTCACACCACCCCAAGCCGTAGAGGGAGCCGAAGGTGTGCCGCCTGCCGGAGAAGGCCGTCGCGCCGATCAGCCAGCCGAACGGCACGAGCACGCACAGTCGGAGGTGACCGATGCGGTCACTGCCTCGGGTGTTCCTGCGGCCCGCGGCGTTGCGTCTTGCGGCATCGCGAGCACCGTCGGCGCCATGGTCCGTGCCGGATGATGCCGGCCCATCGGGCGATGTGCCGGAGATCAACTTCTCGTCCGTCACGCAAACGGCCCCGGACGAGACGTCCGAGGCCGAACGGAAGCCCTGCCTGGGGATAGCAGGGTCAGAGCGGTAATGCGTGGAGCCCCCTGTCGGGTTCGAACCGACGACCCCCGCTTTACAAGTTCGCGCGGAAGGGCCTTGGGAAGCACCTGACCGCCTAAGACGTCGTTTCCTTTGGCTGAGGGCTGTGCCGGTGACCGGGCAGGTAGGTGTCAGTGCGGTGTGAGAATCTCCGGGGCATGAGTTACGACCTGGCTGTCTGGGAAGGCGAGCGGCCGACGGACGACAAGGCCGCCGCCCGGGTCTTCAACGACCTGTACGACCGCTACATCGACGGCGAGGTTGAAGAGCCTCCGTCCGAACGCATAGCGGCATACGTCGCCGCGCTGCTTGAGCGGTGGTGCGACCTCACCGAGGACGAGGAGGACACCTCACCGTGGTCGACTGGGCCGTTGATCGGCGAAGCCAGCGGCCCGCTGATCTACTTCCCCATGCGGTGGAGCATGGCCGAGGAGGCGTCGGCCTACGCGGCAGCCGTGGCGGAGTCCATGGGGCTGGTCTGCTTCGACGTCCAGCAGAACCGGCTCAGGCCGTGAGCAGGGACGCCAGCCGGCGGTAGCCGATGAGAGCTGCGGCTATGCCGACGAAGGCAAGGAAGTGCTCAGCCTTGCGTTCATAGCGGCGGTGGAGGCGTCGGCAACCGGCCAGCCAGGACACGGTTCTCTCGACCACCCAGCGGTGCCGGCCCAACCGCTGTGAGGACTCGACGCCCTTGCGTGCGATGCGGTGCCGGGTGCCCCGCCAGCGGAGCCATCGGCGCAGGTGGTCGTAGTCGTAACCCTTGTCCGCGTGCAGCTTGCCCGGCCGTCGGCGCCGGGGCCCGCGGCGGGACCGGACGGGTGGAATGCCGCGCACGAGCGGCTCCAGGCCCTGGCTGTCGTGCAGGTTCGCGCCCGAGATGCCCAGGGACAGCGGCAGCCCGTTCCGATCGGTAATCAGGTGGATCTTCGATCCCAACTTGCCGCGGTCGGTCGGATTCGGTCCGGTCAACGGCCCCCTTTTGCCGCCCGCAGACTGACCGAGTCGATTGCGCACCGCGACCAGTCCAGCTCACCGCGGGCGCCGAGCTCGTCGAGGATCACGCGGTGGAGCGGGGCCCAGACCCGGTCCCGGCTCCACTGGGCGAAACGACGGTAGACCGTGGGCCAGGCTGGTCCGAACACTGGCGGCAGCTGGCGCCAGGTGCAGCCCGACGTCGCCACGAAGATGATGGCTGCCAGAGCCTCGCGGTCACCTGCCCGGCGTCGGCCACCGCCCTGCGGACGTATCACCTCAGTCGGCGACACCACCTGCCTGAACAGCACCCACAACTCGTCCGGCACCAGCCGCTCAACCAGATCCGTCATGCACGGCTCAACGAACGATCACGCCATAAGAAACGACGTCTAAGGCGCGACCGTTGACGGTCGCTCAACGCCGGGTCCGTCCGTTGTCGTTGATGTCATCTGGTGATGTCAGGTTGAAGGAACTTGCTGGCGGCCCGGATGATGTCGCTCTTGACGTGATCCAAGGAAATCGACCATTCCGTGCTCCAGTCAGAAGCGCAGATCGCGCCATCGACGATGCCCTGGAGCTGCTCGGGGTAGTTCAACTCCATGGCCACGCGCCACCAGATCAGATCGGCACCTTTTGCCGGGTCCAGTTTCCCCTCGACGATGAGAGCCGCCCACCACCGAGCCATCGCCCACAGTGCCTCATCACCGTCAGTTGGCAGTTCAGGGATCAGGCCGAGCTCTTCCAGTACCTGGTCGAACAGCTCGGGGGCTTCTGGCTCCTCGTGTCGCCCTAGGTGTACTGCCCAGGCAGGTTGGTCGAGTTTGTGCGACGACACGGTCTGAATCTGGCTGACGACGAAGGCCTCCGGTTGTGGAGTGGAGCTGTCTAG
>NZ_JBHXFA010000053.1:0-42719 GCF_042724175.1 Streptomyces sp. NPDC127084 | reverse complement strand
AGGATGTCCTGGCGGCGCTCGTCCTCCGTTCGCTGTTCGTGTACCTGAAAGCCCAGCCAGACGGCGAGGACCGTCGTGACGACGGCCGCGGCTGCCAGCGAGACGGGCATCGCGCTGCCACGGCGGGCGGCCTCGGCCGTCCTCGACCACAGCCGGTGCGGCAGCCGCGCCGCGCGCCCTGCGAGGCCTTCTGTCATGCCATCGGTCCGACGAGCAGCCATTGCCACGAGTCCTTTCCGTATGCGCTCTGTTCGCCGCCGGTCGAGCCGATCTCGACAAGCGTTCCGTCCGGGCCCGCGGCCGTGCCGGTCTCGGGGTCGTACGGGGTGACATGGGCGGCCCGGCCCGCGCCGGAACCGCCGTGACCCGAAGGGCCGGGGGCGTTCTGCGCGCCGCGCACCGAGGTGGGGCCGCCGCGCGGGGCCGCGCAGTGCGCCCCGGTGTTCGCGGGCCGGTCACTCGTGTCCGCCGGGTCGCGCCGCTGGGTCCCGTATCCCTGTCGGCACGGCGGCGGTTCGCCGGCGTTGACCACCATCCCGAAGTGGGTGGTGCCGTCGCCCGGGAGCACGGTGTAACTGCCCGCCACCACCACGGGGAACGTGACCAGGGCCTGCTCCACACCGGGCAGCCGTGCCACCGTGATCTGGCCGCCGCTGATCAGATTGGCCAGCAGCACCGGCAGATGGGGCCGGGTCGCCGTCAGCAGCGAGTTCACCTCCTGTGCCGCCGGAGCGCCGGAGCCGATCAGCTTGCGGATGTCGCCGTCGCTCGACTTCAACTCGGCGGAGAGCGCCGCGAGGTCGCGGGAGAAGGAAGTGATGGCGGAACCCTTGTCGGCCTGTGTCTTGAGGACCTTCCGTGAGTCCTCGATCAGCGAGACCGTCTGCGGAAGGGACCGGGAAGCGGACTCGACCAAGGCGTTGCCCGAGTCCACCAGCCGGCTCAGCTCGGGTCCCGTACCGGCGAACGCCTTGCCCAGTTCGTCCACCGTGATCCGCAGGTCCTCCTTGCCGACGGAATTCACCAGCCGGTCCAGACTGAGCACAAGGTCCGTGGTGGGCATCGGCACCCTGGTGTCGCCTCGGGTGATGGTGCTGCCGTCGCGCAGGTAGGGGCCGCCCGGGGCCCGCGGCTGCAGATCGACGTACTGCTCACCGACCGCCGAGCGGTTCGCCACCACGGCCACGGTGTCCGCCGGAATGTTCGGCCCGTCCTCGATGTCCAGTGCTATCGAGACCCCGTCCCGGCCGGTGAGTCGCAGCTCCCCGACACGTCCCACGGGTACACCACGGTAGGTGACCTCGGCGCCGGGGAAGACGCCTCCTGAGTCGGCGAAGTCGGCCCGTACGGTGTACCCGCGGTCGAGGAGGGCGTCGGCCAGCCCCGTGTAGCGGACTCCCACAAACGACACGCCGACGGCGGTGACCGCGGCGAAGGCGAGCAACTGGATCCTGACCGTACGTGTGATCACGGCTGCATCCCCTTCAGCATCAGTTCCGCGAGAGCGAGGTCGACCCCGGGCGGGAAGCGGCCCTCAGCCCGGGTGCCGTACGACACATGGCTTCCGGTGCACACAGGCGGGCACAGCGGGGCGCCGTCCGAGGCCGGCGGTGGAGTGCCGGGCACGACCGGTGACGGCAGCGAAGTCGGCCGGGGGACTCCGGGTACCTCGGGTACTCCCGGGATCTCGGGTACGGGAACGTCGGGGACATCCGGTTTCCTCGGGGCGCCCGGTTTCCCGGGCCTTTCGCCGAGGTTCCCGTAGATGCCCGCCAGATCGAGATCTGCGGTGATCCTGAGATTGACGTAGTCGCCCTTGATGGCGTCTGTCGCGTTGCGCGGGAACGGGTACGTCGTCATGAGTTCCAGGGCGTTGGGCAGATCGCTGCCCGCTTTGTTCAGCTGTTCCAGGATCGGCCGCAGACTGCGCAGATTGGCCACCACGTCGTCGTGCGACGCGTTGACCACCTTCGTGCCGGTCTCCCCGAGTCGCGACAGGGACGTGAGCATCGACGTCAGCTTGGCCCGCTGGTCGGCCAGCACCTTCAGCGCGGGCGGGACGGTGTCGACGGCCTGGGCGATCGTCGTCTTCTCCCGCCCGAGCCGCATCGCCAGCCGGTCGATTCCGTTCAGCGCTCGGACGATCTCCTTGCGCTGGGCGTCGAGCCCGCCGACGAAGGTGTCCAACTCGGCCAGCAGGGACGCGACCCGGGTCTCCCGGCCCTCCAGGGCCTTGTTGAGCTCCGTGGTGATCGTCTTGAGCTGGGCCACCCCGCCGCCGTTGAGCAGGGCGGACAGCGCGGACAACACCTCTTCGATCTCGGGGTTGCGGCCGCTGCGGGACAGCGGGATCCGGGCCCCGTCGCCGAGTCTGCCGACGGGCGCCGCGTCCACCGGCGCCGACAGCGACACGTACTTCTCGCCGAGCATGCTGGTCTGCCGCAACTCGGCGACCGCGTTGCCGGGAAGCGTCACCGACTCCGAGATGCGCAGACCGACCCGGGCGTGCCAACCGCTCAGCTCCACCTTCTCGACCGACCCCACGGTGACGTCGTTGACCTTCACCGCGGACTGCGGTACGAGGTCGAGAACGTCCTTGAACTCGACGGTGATCCGGTAGACGTCGCCGTCGGTGGCCGCTCCGCCGGGCAGCTCGACGTCGTGCAGACCGTCGAAGTCGCAGCCCGACAGCAGCAGCGAACCAGCCGCCGCCCATACGGCCGCACTCGTACGGAGCAGCCTCCTGCGCTCCACGCTCATGCGCCCGCCTCCAGGATTCCGCCAAGCGTCCGGTCGACGGAGCCGGTGCCGGACACGGGCCGGGTGCCGCCCGGTCCGAGCTCAGGCAAGGAGTCGAACAGCTTTTCCAGGTCCCGGCAGTCCGCCGCCTTGCCGTCCCCGGTCGTCCTGAGCACCGAGCACAGCAGCGCGGCCGGGTCCTGCGGGTGGTCCGGGTTGTTGCGGGTGTCGAGGGTTCCGGAGGCCGGGTTGTAGGCGTTCTGCAGATTCGAAAGCCCCGCCGGGGCCACCTCCAGCAGTTCGGCCAGCGCCGCGCGCTGGGTGACGAGCACCTTGGTGACCTTGCTGAGGCCCTCCACATTCGACGTCAGCGACTTCTTGTTCTCCTTCACGAAGTCGGAGACATCGGCGAGTGCCACGCCCAAGTGCCGCAGTGCCAAGGCAAGGTCCTTGCGTTCCCCGGCGAGCTGGTCGGCCACGGTGGCCAGGCTGTCGTTGAACGACCGGACGCTCTTGTCGTCGGCGCCCAGCGCGGCCGTGAAGACCTGCAGATTGCGGACCGTGCCGAACAGGTCCTGTCTGCCGTCGGACAGTGTGGTCACGGCCAGCGAGAGATCCTCGACAGTCCCGTGCAGGTTCTCACCCTGCCCCTCGAGGTTGTCCGCACTCACGCCGAGCAGCCGGGACAGCGAACCGTCCTTGTTGGCTCCGCGCGGGCCCAGGGCCTCGGCCGTCGTGTGCAGACTGGCGAAGACCCGGTCCAGTTCGACGGGTACAGCCGTGCGCTGCTCCGCGATGACATCACCGCTGCGCATCGCCGGCCCGGACCGGTACACCGGCAGCAACTGGACGTAACGGTCGCTGACCACCGAGGAGTTGATGATCGCCGCCTTGGCGTCGGCGGGCACCTTCCGGTCGGCCTCGTACTCCAGTTCCACCCGTACCCGGCCGCCTTCCGGAGTGATCGCCTTGACCTCACCGATCCGGACGCCCAGCACTCGCACATCGGAACCGGGATAGACGCCGACCGTGCGCGGGAAGTACGCCGTGACCCGGACCGGGTCGGGCTTCGGCCATACGACGAAGGCGACCGCGGCGACGACCGCCAGTGCGGCGGCCAGCGCCGCCCGGCGCGGCAGGCGCCTGCGCGGCCCAGCCGAGGCCGCCAGACGCATACGGCGCAGACGCGAGCTCATGAGGAACCTCCGGTACGCGGGACCACCGGGGCGGCGACCATGTTCTGGATGTAGCTGTCGAACCAGCGGCCGTTGCCGAGGGTGTTGGTGAAGACCCGCACATAGGGCGCGAGCAGCCTGACGCTGCGGTCGAGACCGGCCTGATTGCGTTCGAGCATGGTGACCACCGAGTTCAGGCCCGTGAGCGCCGGTCCGATCTCCTTGCGGTTGTCCTGGACGAGACCGGACAGTTGGATGCCGAGGGCGGCCGAGCTCTTCAGGAGCGCGTGGATGGCCGCCCTTCGCCTGGAAATCTCCTTGAACAGCGCGTCGCCGTCCTTGACGAGTTTGGAGAACTCGCCCGAGCGTTCGGCCAGCACACCACTGACGCCGTTGGCGTGGCTGAGGAGTTCACGCAGAGCCTCGTCGCGGGTGGCGACCGTACGGGAGATCTTCGACAGGCCCTTGATGGACGCCCGCACCTCGGCGGGGGAGTCCTCGAAGGTGGTGGAGATGGTCTCCAGGGCAGTCGCCAGCCGTTCCGTGTCGACCTTCTCCGTCGTCGTGGTCAGATCGCTGAAGGCCTCCACCACGTCGTACACGGAGGTCGTCCGGTTCAGTGGGATCTCGCTGCCCGGTGCCAGCTGCCCGGACCCCTTCGGCGTTAGCGCCAGGTACTTGGCCCCCAGGATCGTCTTGACGCGGATGGCGGCGCCGGTCCTGGTGCCGAACCCGGGGCCCCCGCTGACCCGGAAGACCACCTTGACGTGGTCTCCGTCCAGATCCACCTCGTCGACCTTGCCGACCTTGACCCCGGCGATACGGACCTCGTTGCCGGGCTTGAGACCGCCCGCTTCGGAGAACGCCGCACTGTAGGTTTCCCCGTCGCCGATGAGCGGGAGGCCGTCCGCGTTGAACGCGGCGACGGCGAGGAGCGCGAGTGCGGTGAGGCCGACCGCCCCTATGACCACGGGATTGCGTTCACGGAACGGCACCGTCATGTGCACCTCGCACGGGCGACGTGGAATTCGGGGGTGAGGACCTCCCGGGTCTTCGGCAGCACGATCCGGCCGTCGAAGTCGCAGAGGTAGAAGTTGAACCAGGAGCCGTAGGAGGCCGTACCCGTCAACTTGTCGAGTTTGTTCGGCAGCCGCTTCAGCACGCCCTCCACCGTCTTCTCGTTCTCGTTCAGCGTTCCGGTGAGATCGGTCAGTTCGGCGATGTCGTCGCGCAACGGAGGCCGAGCCTCTGCCAGCAGGCCCGAGGTGGCCTCCGTCAACTCGCCGATGTTCACCAGCGAGTCACCGATGGGCTTGCGGTCGGCCGAGAGACCGGAGATCACCCGCTGCAACTGCTTGACCAGTCCGGAGAGTCGGGCGCCGCGCTCGTCCAGCGTTCCCAACACCGTGTTGAGGTTGTCGATCACCGAGCCGATCAGCTTGTCGCGGTCCGCCAGCGTGGTGGTGAGCGAAGCCGTGTGCGCGAGCAGGCTGTTCACCGTTCCGCCCTCGCCCTGGAGTGTCTTGATGATCTCTGTGGCGAGCTGGTTCACATCCTCCGGGCTCAGCGCGGCGAACAGTGGCTTGAACCCGTTCAGCAGCGCGTTCAGATCGAGCGCGGGCTGGGTCCGGGACAGCGGGATCCGTCCGCCCGGCGGCAGCCTGGTCGAGTCGCCGGCGCCCTCCGTCAGCGCGATGTACCTCTGCCCCACCAGGTTGCGGTAACGGATGACGGCGCCGGTGCTGGTGAGCAGCGGGCGGTCCCGCGTGAGGGAGAAGGTGACCTCGGCGAGAGTGCGGTCCTTTATGCGGATGTCCTCCACCTCACCGACCCGTACCCCGGCCACCCGGATGTCGTCCCCCTTCTCCAGGCTGGTGACATCACTGAACACGGCGCGGTACGTGTGCTCGGGAGAGAAGGAGACGGTGACGATCGTGGCCGCGAGCAGCGTCGTCGCGAGCACCGTCACCACGGCGAACAGACTGAACTTGATCAGCGGCGACGCGATCTGCCTGGCGCTGCCGGCTCCTGCGGACGTCATGCGACACTCACCGCCGTTCCACGGGCCATCGGCCCGAACAGCAGTGTCGCCACCGCGGGCACCTCGTCGGCCGGAACTCCCATGACGGGCGACACGAGAGACCCCACGGCGCGCTGCTCGGACTCGGTGGCGGACGCCTCGTGCACGCTTGACGTGCCGTCGTCGAGCTTGGTGGCAGGCGCCGGGACCCGCGGATGGGGCATCCCGTGGCAGTTGGGCCCTGAACGCTCCGCATAGCGTGGTTCCTCGCCGGGCCGGTACGCCGGCCGGGGCCGGACGACTTCGAGAGTGATGCGCATTTCTCCGCCTCTGAATGCCTGTTCCGACGCGGCCTCCTGCCTCACGAGGCCCTTGAGGAGGCAGGGGTACTCCGGCGCGTAGCGGGCGAACAGCGCCAGGGTGGGACGGGAGACCCGGCCCAGTGTGATGAGCCTCCCGGCGTTCTCGTCGAGAACCTCGTCCGTGGTCCTGGCGACGGTCGCCGTGGAGGTGAGCAGGTCGGCCAACTGGGCCTGCTTCTCGACGATCGTGCGGCTCGTGGCCAGCGTGTTCCGCATGATCCTCATCAGGTCGGGCGCGGCGTCCCCGTACACCTCGGCCACATCGGCGAACCGCGAGATGTCCTCCTTGAGCGAGGGCATATGGGGGTTGATCCGGTGCAGATAGTGCTCCAGGCGGGTGAGGTTGTCGCCGATGCTCTCGCCGCGCCCCTCGAGCGCCGTGGCGAATGCGGAGAGCGTGGCGTTGAGTTCGGCCGGCCGCACCGTGCGCAGCAGCGGCAGCAGGTCGTTCATCAGCTGCTGCAGCTCGATGCCGACGCTGGTGCGGTCCTGGGTGATGACATCCCCCGCGCGGATGTGCCGGGCCGAGGACTCCCGGGAGGTCACGAGGTCGACATACTTCTCACCGAACAGCGTCTTGGGCAGAAGCCTCGCCCGCACGTCGGACGGGATCCGGGCGACGTGTTCAGGCTTGAGCGCGATGTCGAGCGTCGCTTTCTCACCGTCGGCCCGTACCTCCCGCACCTCGCCGACCAGCAGCCCGCGCAGCTTGACGTCAGCCCGGGGCTCCAGCTGGTTGCCCAGTGTGCCCGCCTCAAGGGTGACGCGTACGGCGGAGGTGAACGCCTGTTGGTAGACGGCGACGGACAGCGACAGCAGCAGTGCGATGACGGCGGCGAAGACCGTGCCGTACACCCTCAGTCTCACGATCCGCATCGGCCCTACCCCGCAATCCGTACGGTCGTGTTGGCTCCCCAGATCGCCAGGCTGAGGAAGAAGTCCAGGACGTTGATGGCGACGATGGAGGTGCGTACCGCCCGGCCGACAGCCACGCCCACGCCGGCCGGTCCGCCGCCCGCGTAGTAGCCGTAGTAGCAGTGGACCAGGATGATCACGATGGCGAAGACGATCACCTTTCCGAAGGACCACAGCACGTCGACCGGCGGCAGGTACTGCTGGAAGTAGTGGTCGTACGTGCCCGCGGACTGCCCGTAGTAGCCGGTGGTGATGGTCCGGGCGGCGAAGTACGAGGACAGCAGCCCGACCACGTACAGCGGGATCACGGCGACGAAACCGGCGATCATCCGGGTGGTCACCAGGAACGGCAGCGAGGGGACGCCCATCACCTCCAGAGCGTCGGTCTCCTCGCTGATCCGCATCGCGCCGAGTTGGGCGGTGAATCCGGCCCCGACCGTAGCGGACAGCGCCAGCCCGGCCACCAGCGGAGCGATCTCACGGGTGTTGAAGTACGCGGACAGGAACGCCACGAAGTTGGATGTGCCCAGCTGGTTGAGGGCCGCATAGCCCTGGAGGCCGACCTCTGTGCCGGTGAAGAACGACAGGAAGGCGATCACGCCCACGGTCCCGCCGACGACGGCCAGCGCGCCACGGCCGAAGCTCACCTCGGCCAGCAGCCGCAAAACCTCCTTTTTGTAGCGGCGCAGTGTGCGGCCAGTCCAGGCCAACGAGCGTCCGTAGAAAGAGAGTTGGGTTCCCAGCTCCTCGAGGGAACGGAGCGGGCGCCCCACGAACCGGTTCATCAGAGCCACGGTCAGCCCCTCTGCGGAACGACTTGGAAGTACACGGCGGTCATCACGAAGTTCGTCAGGAACAGCAACATGAAGGTGATCACCACCGACTGGTTGACCGCGTCGCCCACGCCCTTCGGGCCGCCTTTGGCGGTCAGCCCCTTGTAGGAGGCCACCAGGGCCGCGATGGCCCCGAACACCAGTGCCTTCAGCTCGGCAGCCCAGAGATCGGACAGCTGGGCGAGAGTGGTGAACGAGGCCAGATAGGCGCCGGGCGTCCCGTTCTGCAGCACCACGTTGAAGAAGTAGCCGCCGGCCACCCCCACCACCGACACGAGACCGTTGAGCAGCACCGCCACCACCATCGAGGCCAGGACCCTCGGGACGACCAGCCGGTGGATCGGGTCGATGCCCAGCACCTGCATCGCGTCGATCTCCTCACGGATCTTGCGCGCTCCGAGGTCCGCGCAGATCGCGGTGCCGCCGGCGCCGGCGATCAGCAGCGCGGTGACGATCGGCGAGGCCTCCCTCAGCACCGCGAGCACCGAGGCCGCGCCCGAGAACGACTGCGCGCCCAGTTGCCGGGTCAGGCTGCCGATCTGGAGAGCGATGACCGCCCCGAACGGGATGGAGACCAGCGCGGTGGGCAGGATCGTCACACTCGCGATGAACCAGGCCTGCTGGATGAACTCCCGGAGCTGGAAAGGGCGCCTGGGCATCGTCCGCACGACGTCCAGGGCCATCGCGAACAGGCTGCCCGAATGCCGCAGCGCTCCGACCGGGTTGATGCTCATACGTCCGCCACCCTTCCGCGGACCGCGGCCCGCACTTGCCGCAGCGACTCCCGTTCGGCGATCGTCTCCCAGCGCGGCGGACGGTCGATCCCCGCACTGGGCAGCAGCCGCGGGGTCAGCTCGGGCAGACCGGATGGCGACGCCGGATCCGCGTTCGCTCCGAGCTGCGCCAGCTCCTGCTCGACCTGGGCGGCGTCCTTCTCCTCCGCCATGCCGATCGGCCCCTGCATACGTCCGTTCAGGAACTGCCGTACGACCGGTTCGTCGCTGGTCAGCAGCTGTTCCCGGGGGCCGAACATCACCAGCTCCCGGCGGAACAGCAACCCGATGTTGTCCGGCACCTGCCGTGCCGACGCGATGTCGTGGGTGACGATCAGAAACGTGGCATCGATCTGAGCGTTGAGATCGACGATCAGCTGGTTGAGATAGGCCACCCGGACCGGGTCGAGCCCGGAGTCCGGCTCGTCGAAGAGAATGATCTCCGGGTCGAGCACCAGGGCGCGTGCGAGACCGGCCCTTTTGCGCATACCGCCGGATATCTCGCCGGGCAGCTTCTCCTCCGCCCCGATGAGCCCGACCATGTCCATCTTCTCGAGGACGATCCGCCGGACCTCGCTCTCCGGCCTACGGGTGTGCTCGCGCAGCGGGAAGGCGATGTTGTCGTACAGGTTCATCGACCCGAACAGCGCGCCGTCCTGGAAGAGGACGCCGAACAGCTTCCGTATCTCGTACAGATCGTGCTCGCGCAGACCGGTGATGTCCGTGCCCGCGATCCGGATGGAGCCGCGGTCCGGCTTCAGCAGCCCGACCAGGGTCTTGAGGAAGACCGACTTGCCCGTGCCCGAGGGGCCGAGCATCACCGAGATCGCCCCGGCGGGCAGCGTCAGCGAAACGTCCTGCCAGATGACCTGGTGTCCGAAGGACTTGGTCAGTCCTTCCACGCAGATCTCGACACCCATCCGGTTCACCCTTCAGCCGTGGAGCTCCGACATCTGCTCTACGGGGAGGGCGGGCCCGTCCGTCGCTGTTGGGTGGAAGTTTTTTCTGCGCCGAAATCGGGACGCCACGAGCGCGCAACCAGGACGTGGTCCGGGCGGCGCACCAGGCTCAGCGGCTGCGGAGCACCTGCGGCGGTGCGGGCGCGCGCAGCCCGGCGGTGCTCGGTTCGGGCACCTCCGGTGTGTCGCCCGGGTCCGGTGCTGCGGGCAGGTCCGGCACGGGTACCTCCGGCACAGATACCTCCGGCACCGCCGTCACCTCGGGGATGCCCGGGACGGCGGGCGCGGTCAGGGGCACCTGGGGCACCTGGGGCAGCGCGGGTACGAGGGCACGGCCGTGCCCGGACGGTCCTGGCCGGGTGGTGGTGGACGACCGCCCGGGACCCCGACCGTCAGCAGGCGTGGACGCGGTGGGGCCCGCACCGGGAACCGTCTCCGCGGCCTCTGAGACAGAGGGGGAGGGGCGCCGCGAGGAGGGACCTTCCGCGTCATGGGCGTAGGGCAGGATCAGCCCGGCCATCGCCAGGGTCGCCGCGGTCGAGGCCACAGCCACCGCCGGGGTGTTCCCGCCCTGACGGCCCCGCCCGATCACCCAGAGCGCCACGCCCAGCGTGGCCGCCAGCGAATTGCGTAGCGTCCGGCGGGCCCGCGCCAGAAGGGACTCGACCGTCCGGTAGCTGAGGCCCATCCTCAGAGCGACCTGGCTGACGTCGAGGTCCTCCGACTTCAACCGCAGCGCCTCGGCCTGGCGGGCCGGGAGTTCCTCGCTCCGCACGGCCAGCCACTTCGCCTCGGCACGGTCGCAGACCGCCTCCTCCACCGGCACCGGAACCGGTGCGAGCAGAGTGGGACTGCTTCGCACCTCGGTCTCACGGTGGACCTGCCGGTAGCGGTCCACGCACAACCGCATGGTCACCGTAGTCAGCCAGGCGCCCAGCCGCTCATCGTCCAGGTGGGGGTTCTCGGCAGCGCGGAGCATTGCCTCGTGGACGGCGTCCTCGGCGTCCTCCACGCTCATCGACCTTCGGCGCGCCACCTTCAGCAGCTGCTCACGGTGACTCCACGCGCGCTGCCACCGCTCGCGGGACGCGTCAGTGTCCGTCGTCATGAGGGCCCCTTCGCTCTCACCGGCCGGGCAGGTGCATAGCCCGGCACGGGGGAGATTACCGCCGGGTATCGCGCGTTGTAGAGGGGTGGACGGGTATCGATTCCCTTCCGTTGCCCGGCCGTCCGTCGCTGGTCAGAGCCCCGCGCGGTTGTCTGGTGCCCGCTTTGTGCTGCAACGGTCTTTCGGTCGATGGGCATGGCGGTGGCTGCCTCGCCGCTGTTGGTGCGGGTGCTGGTGACCAATACGAGCCCCCCGCTGCGCTGGCTGCCGGTGGCCTGGTCGCACCGTGCCGTTCCTCCTCGCCCGCCAAACCATCACCCGAGGGTGCCCGCCCGACAGAGTTCCGGTGCACACCCCGGGAATGCCGCTCCGGTCAAGGAAGCGTCTCCGAGCGAGTGACCGCGTCCAGACGGTAGTAGTCGGCGACGCAGCGGGCCGGCCAGGCCAGGCGCCCCCCGTCACCGAAGGGCTCCAGCATCCCGCTGACCGGCAGGCGCGCGTATGGCAGCACTCGGGCCCCCTGTGCCGCCCCGGCACGCAGCCACCGGTCCTGACGGTCCCATCGCTCTGCCCTGACACGCATGTCGTCGCCCAGCCGGATGAGCGGGCCCGCCAGGGCCGCGACGGCACACGCGTACAACACGACCGCCCCGGCGAGGGCGGTGTGCCGTCGTCGTGGCCGTGCCCGCCGCAGAGAGCGTCCCAGCGATCCCCCCAGGATCACGAGCAGCAGCACGTACAGCAGGAGGTAGTCGTTCCACGTGCGTTCGGCGGACACCACCCGGCTGCCGAAGACCGGATAGGTGACCACGGTGCACAGGTAGCCCGACACGAGAAAGGCGGTCGCGCAGCCGGCGGCCGGCAGCAGCGGCCCGTACCGTGGAGCCCGCCGGGCGCCGTTCGCGCAGGGCGTCGTCAGCAGGCCCAGCAGCACTCCGGCGGCAAGGGCTCCCCCGTACTGCCAGGTCGCCAGAACCGTCTCCAGGATCCTTGCGAACGCGCGTACCGCGGCGATGAGGGTGTCCGGGGCGAACGCGGACATCCCATCGGTGCCGTAGCGCTCGCGTCTGCGGCTCGCCCCGGGTGAGGTCAGCAGTACGGCCGTGCCCGTGCCCACCGCGGCCATGCCGAGCAGTGCCCAGCGACGCAGGAAGCGCAGGTCCCGCCCGGTGGTGAGACGCCGGCTGAGCAGGACAAGACCGGACAGCACCACCAGAGCGACGACCGACGTCTCCTCCGACAGGGTGCCGATGAAGATCCCGGCCACAGCGACAGCGGCCAGGGCCGCGTTCCTGCCCTGCGGGCTGCGGGCCGTGAGCGCCGGCAGGGCGGCCGCGCAGGCGAGCACCGGTGCCACTGTGTGCGAGACGGAAGCGGCGGGCCAGTAGTACGTCTTGTACGTATTGGTTGTGGCGAAGAGGAACACCGCCGTGACCAGGGCCGCGACGAGGAGCGGCAGTCCACACGGCGTCTCCAGGCCGGCCCGGTGCAGCAGCCGGCATGTGAGGGCCCACAGCAGGATCAGCACGAGCGTGCCGCTGACGAACCCGAACCACTGGTGCCCCGCGACCGGGAACCGCGCGTACAGCCCGACGAGCAGGCCGTTGGCGATCCGGCCGTTGTCCTCGACGTAGAACTTCCCGATCAGCCCCGCGATGCCGAGATCACGCACGACCGGCAAGAAGCACCAGTCGTCCGCACTGGGCCGGACATGACGGCCGAGCCAGGCCGCGAGCGCGAGCAGCCCGAGTGGCAGCACACTCAGACCCGCCGAGAGCAGAGCCGGCCACGGAGGCAGTCGGCGCCGGCGCGGCCGCCCTCCGTGCGCGCCACCCGGCCGGTCCGCGGTTCCCGTGCCGGTCGTCGTGGATGCTCCGAAGGCCATGCCTGCCACTGGACCGCCGACCACCGGAGCCCGCAACCGGTCACGGTCATACGGCTCAGCGGATGCGGGTCGAAGCCACGGTGCGAGAGGCGTCAGGGCGTGGGTGGTCTCGCCGACCGTGCGCTGTCGATGGCAGGGACCTGCGGCATCAGCCGACCGATTGTGCGCCGGCGCCGGTGGTGGGCACAGGTGTCCTGGCGGATGCACCGAGCTCCGGCTCGCCGACCGTCCACCCGGGGTGTTTCCACGGGCGGCGCGCGAGTGACCCGTACGCGGGGCAGCGCGGCACCGCCCGGCCACCGCGTGGGCAGCACGGAGCGACGAGCAGCAGGCTGTGATCCGGGCTGCCTGGACCAGCGGTCGGGCGTAAGCCCGTCAACGACCCTCGGTAGATGCGCGCCACACCTGGTTGCCACCGCCGCCGCAATCCCACAACTGGATCGGTGTTCCGGGATCGGTCCCCGCGTTGAACGCGTCCAGGCAGAGAGAGCCTTGCCGAACGCTGCCGTCGTCGAGGATGGCCCAGCGCTGGTGCCGATCCCCGTTGCATTCCTCGGCGACCACGACAGACCCGCGTGTCCCTCCGCCGGGCACGCCGGCGCACAGACCGGTGGCGATCCGGAGCTCTTGGGCGCTGCCATGGGTGAACAACTGGGCGGCTCCGCCGTCACATGCGGCAAGTTGCAACCGTGTGTTGGAGGCATCAATGCACAATGCCGATGCGGCACCCACGTAGGCGACACCTGCGGGGCTGCTGGATACCTCAGGTTCGGCGCTGGGCCGTACGGTCGCCTTGCTGGGCTTCGATGCGGACGCTGATGCGGACGGGGACGGGTCGGTGGTCGTACGAGGGGATGCGGTTGCTGTACCGGCCCCGAGACCTCCGGCGACCCCTGCCAAGGGGAGCCCTGCCGGCGGTCGCAGGGCATCGGAGGGCAGCGCCCCAATGGGGCGCTGCTCCTCGTCACCGAAGACCAGGACCGCGCTCGTCAGGACGGCCGTGCTCACGCCGACGAGCAACAAGGTGCGGATCCGGCGGGCGGTTGACGATTTCGGCGAGATGGATCCTCCCGCTATGGCCGGAAGCTCTGTTCGGTCCGCGGCACGACCGTGCCCGTGGCCCCGGTGAGGTGTGGGCGCACCGGGGATCTGCTCATCCTCGAAGGCAGCCACCCACGCCTCATCGAGCGGTATGGGTGCGGCGGGGTGAAACACGCTCGGCGAAGGCGCCGCCGTGCGGTTCCCGGGAGAAAGGGGGCGACTCGCTTCTCCAGCGGCGTGATCCAAGCCGTCGGCGTCGTTGCCCGATGCTGGGTTGTGAGGGCTGCGTTCTGCGCTCATTACCTCTGACTTCCTCTTGTGCGTGATACGGCTGCCGCCCGGTCGGCCCCAGGGGCTCAGTGGTGTCGCAGACGCTTCCTCGGAATCGTTGAGGGTGACGGCCACCGTCCGCGCTGCGAGACGTCGGGCCGTTGCTGTGACTGGCGGGGCAGGGAGAAGGCCTACACCGCTGCTGCGCGTGCCGGCTGTCCGGGCGCGGTTCTTGCCTCAGCTGGCATCGAAGGGCCGAACGTCCCTCGTCGGCCCCTCCTGTGCTGTAGCGATCCCGTGGAGAACCGCATCGGCGAGGAACAGCGTCCCGGGCCCGGTTAAGCTCCGCCGCCAGTCGCGATCCTCCATGGGGGCGCGCGGAGGATCCAGCGGTGCCCCGCGGGTCATCCGCCCACCCCTTGTCGCACTCATCGGCCCCGATCACGTTCGCCCCGGCGGCTGGCGCAGTACTCAGATGCCCCATGGCCCCAGCGACCGCCAGGATATCCGGAACACGCGCTTCGGCCGATCGCCGGGCAGCACGGCTCTGGGGCGGGACGGCGAGCGGAATCGGGAGGGAGCGCCGTCACGTTGGCAGCACGACACCAGCGTGCTGGGCGCTCTCAATTCGGGGATGACGATGAACCCGACACCGGGCGGTGGAAGAGGCTTTCCCTAAACACCCGGACGCTGACGTGATCCTCGGCTTCCCAGGTCTCGGCGTCCAGCTCGGGGCCGGGTGCTCGCCGAGACCGGCGACGACCGGAACCGCTTCGCCGACGCCCACGGTCGCAAGGCCTGTGCCGGCTCCTCACCTGGCACCAGAGCCTCCGGCAAGAAGCCCAGCGTCCCCCGCCGCTGGGTGAGGAACGACAGACTCAGCCACGCGGGCTACCTGTGGGCCCTTTCCGCTAATCCTGGCTGGCTGGACTGACAAGGCGAGCCAACAGGATCGCGATGTCGTCGTTGCGGTGCGGTGCTCTCTGTACGCCGGTGATCAGGTTGTCAGCCAAGACCTCGAGGTCAGCCGTTTCGGCTCCTGCCAACCCGGCCAGCAACGCCTTGATGCCCACGCCGATGTCGCCCTCCGATGCCTCCAGCAGGCCGTCCGTAGCGATCGCCAGAACACTGCCGGGGCGGATATCCGTCACCTGTGTCGGGTATCGGGCCTCCGGATCGACACCGAGCGGGGGGCCGCTGAGGAGATCCAAGAGCCGCGGGGGCTCATTCGGGGCAACCAGAGCGGGTGACGGATGGCCTGCCGTGCAGGCTTCCACTGTTCCCTCTGTAGGGCGGATCAGCAGATAACAGCAGGTGGCGAAGAGCTCCTCGTCCGTGGTCGTGTCGAAGTCGACGAGCAGCCGATTGGTTCGTGCGAGTACGGCCGCCGGACCGTGGCCTTCGGACGCATAGGCGCGAACAGCCGTGCGCAGCTTCCCCATAAGAGAGGCAGCGTGCACGTTGTGGCCCTGAACATCTCCGACCACGAGTGCCACAGCACTTTCAGGAAGACAGATGGCGTCGTACCAGTCGCCACCGATGCGCATGCCCGACGTAGCGGCCCGGTAGCGCGCAGCGATCGTCAAACCGGGAACGGCGGGCGGAGCGGCAGGCAGCATGCCGCATTGCAGGTCAGCGGCCAGAGCGTGCTGTAACTCGTACATCCTCGCCCGCTCGAGAGACTGGGAGAGCAGCCCTGCGACGGCAACGAGGAGCCCCCTCTCCTCGGGATCGAACTCCTGAGGCGAGGGAAAACCCACCAGGCAGACTCCGATGGGCCCCTGCGCATCCGTCATGGGAATCGCCGCCCACGCGCGGCCGCGAGAGCCCTCGGCCGCTTGCCGCCACTGCGGGTACCAGGCGGCCAGTTGCGCTGCCGAGGTGACGAACACCGGGGCTTGGCGCGCAAGGGCGTCGTGTACGGGGGAGTGCATGTCGGAAACCAAACCGCAGGCAGCGGCCAGCTCTTCTTTGTCACCGCACGTGACGAGGACGGGCGAGTCACCGGTCGGGGACACCACGGCGAGTCCGTCCGCGCCAAAGTCCCGGAGCTGGCCCTCTGTGGCCTCCAGGATGTCCTTGACCGTCGCGGCGGCCGCGAGCGCAGTGGTGAACCGCTGCATGCGGCGAGTGCGGATCGTCCGTTCGTGCAGGCGTCGTTTCTCGGCTTCATGACGCTCATGCGTGGCCGTGGTGTCCATCACCATGCCCACCAACTTCGTCGGTACGCCGGACCCGTCGGCCAGCATTCGCCCGCGGGCCTCCAGCGAGCGCCAGACACCGTCACATGCCGGGACTCGGTAAGCGATCTGGTAGTTGCCGCCGGACTCGGTCATCGACTGCAGCGCGCCGATGAATTCGGGCAGATCCGATTCGGGAATCCTCGATAGGAAGGTTTCCAGGTGCGGTGTACTGTCCTCGGGCAGGCCGTGAAGGCGGAAGGTAGGAGGGTCGCAATCGATCTGGCCGGTGGTGACGTCCCAAGAGAAGAATCCCGCCTGGACCGGGCTGGCCCTTGGCTGGAACACAGAATCCGATTGCTGCTTGCCGGGATCCCCGGAGCCGGAAGAATCCGTCCGAGGAAATCCGGGGAACAGCGCGGGAGTGGCGAACTCCGCGATGTTTTCGGCGCCGTCTGGCCATGACATGGAGCCAGTCTCTGTCACCGGTTCACTCCGCACGATTGGCAACTGGGCCTCCCCACTTGCAATTTGACGAGCATCCAGCGTAGACCCTGGATGGCCGACTCGTGGGGGCGCGCCCGCCCCTCACACCTGAAAGGGTGAACCGATAACAGCCGGCGACTCTTCTTCGTGGACGCAAGGAGCAGTTCGGCTTTACGTTCGCAAGGGCAGTGGAGGCGCGGTATCTCGCTAGCCAAGCCGCGGTGAAGCGCCGTAACCCTTGTCGGTTTGGTCTTGACCGTCATGCGCGGTCGGCGTCGCCCTCGGCGGTGCCGGATCGGTGGTCTGCCACTCACCGGAGAGTAGTGCCTGGTCCTCTGCTGGCTCACGCCGGAGACCTCGGCGGCCAGGGGTGGACCGTTCCCTCGGTGCCGCACGGCAGCGCCAGGGTGGCGAGTCGCCGAAGCTGATCACGCAAGTACAGGCAGCGAACGTCGGGGTGGGGCGTCAACCAGCGCCGAATAGAACGGGTGTACGCGGCAGGGTTGCTCCGATGCCTGCTTGCTTCGGAGTCGGCGCCCCTGGACCAGCCGATCGGGCGCTCTGATAATCAGGCAAGCCGACTCGCTGCTCAAACTGGTACTCGCTCCAGCGCCGGCTCGAGCCGCTCCGAACCCCAGCGAGGAGAGAAGCGTGCAAAAGTTACTTTTCGACCTCCCCTTTCCCTCCCGAATCAGTCAAGCCGTGAAGTCGGCCGCGACTCATCACTACGAGTGGATCCAAGAGCACGGGCTCCTCAGCCGAAGAGGCCTCGGGGAGTACGTCCGGTGGAACGTACCGGAAGTCGCTGCCCGTTTCTGGCCCCATGCGAGTGGGGCGGACCTGGAGTTGGGTACGGACATCGCCGGCTGGTTCCTCCTGGTGGATGACCAGTTTGATGGACCGCTCGGAGTGCAGCCGCAGAGGGCTGGACGGATCGTCCAGGAGCTCATCGACGTCGTGTACTCACCTCCCGCAGCCGCGGCCAAGAGGAGGCTCAGTGCCGCGGCAAGCGGGCTGGCCTCGTTGTGGGCTCGTCAGATTCACGGAATGTCTGCCTCGTGGCAGCGTCGGTCGGCCCAGAACTGGGAAGACTTCCTCAACGCTTACACCGGCGAGACCATAAATCGTCATGGCGGCATTGTTCCGGATGTCGACGCATACCTCAGTCTGCGTCATAAGGCTGGAATGGAAAATGTGTTGATCGACTGTGCAGAGCGCATCGGTCATTATGAGTTGCCTGAAGCAGTCCTCACCTTGCCTGAAATTCAGATGATGCATAATGCGACCGTTCAGGTCGTCAACGTTGTTCAGGATGCGTTCTCGGTCGCCAAGGAAGAAGCCAGAGGGGACTGTCACAACCTCATTCTCGTACTCCAACACCACCGGAAATACTCCAGAGAGGAAGCCATCGCGGAGAGTCGGTCCATAGTCCGCGGTCACACCGATGAATTTCTGCACCTTAAATCACAGTTACCGACACTTTTCGATTCTGTCGCCCTTCCCTTATCCGATCGGGAGGTCGCCTACATCTTCGTAGATGACCTGCAGTCGCAGATGAAAGCCTGTCACGACTGGTGCCGCCACTCCGACCGCTATTCCCGAGTGATGTCTGCCCGACCTGACGAACCAACCTACCTCGAGGAAATGCGGCTGTGAGGACGCCTGTTGCGCGAATAGGAACACTCATGGCACCGGCCCTGAGAGAAACTCTGTGTTCCTCCCACGCACGCGGCCGCTACGCAACCTGTACCACCGCACGCTCGGCCAGTTCTGCCGATGCCGGGCAGGACGACCCGCTGTTCGGGGTCTGGGCCAACCTCCACCCGATACTCATCACCTTGGCGGGTACAGGCAGGGCATCTGTGAGTGGAGAGGGGCGGTTGTGGCCGGAGCGTGGGTTGCGGCGCCGGCGTCCCGTTCACGACTCGGGGCTGCGCTTGCGGTGGGCCACGGCGGCGGTGGCTATACGTGTGAGGTTACGAGGATGGAAGAGGAGGATGGGGCTGCTGGTCATGTTGGTGACCCTTGCGATGTCTTGGAACATGTCAGGCTCGGTGGGAATGTTCTTGTGCCACTGGTCCAGGTACCACAGGCCCAAGCGGACTGGCAGGGGCGCTCGTGTGTCCTGCCAGGCGCGGTCGGGCAGGGTCGCGATGAGCCAGGGCCAGCGGGTGATGTGGGCCACCCTCTGCTGAAACCCAGTACTCAAACCATCCAGCGGTTCCGCTGCTCGGTCGGTGAGCAGGTCGCGCAGAGCGACGGCCTCCAGGGCCGCGACCGTCATGCCCTGGGCATAGACCGGGTTGAAGGCACAGGCGGCGTCGCCGAGGACGATCAGCCCGTCGGGCCAGGAGGGAAAGCCGTGGTAGTGGCGGCGCTGATTGGCTGTGCGGGCGTAGCGAACCACCGGGGTAAGAGGCTCTGATGCCCGCATGATGTCGTAAAGGCCGCTGGACAGGGATTTCGCGAACGCATCGAACCCGGGCTCGTCACCAGGCGGATGGTCGCCTCCCGCCCCTTGCAGGCTCACCAGGAGCCGGTCGCCCTCGGTTCTGAGGGCGAACGCACCGCGGGAGACATACGGGGCTTGCGGGAGTTCGAAGAGCGCGAGCCAGTCGGCGGGGGTGGCAGGGGCGGCTCGGTAGGTGCGCGAGGCGTAGCCCACGCGCGCGTCGACGATACTCTCGGCGACCTGGGGGAGGCCCAGGTCGAGGAGCCATTCGGGCAGGTGTGAGCCGCGGCCGGAGGTATCGGCGACCAGATCGGCCGGAAGCGTCTCCGTGCCGGTCGAGCGGTCCGCCTGGGGTCGCTGGTGGAGGCGGACGCCGGTGGTCCGACGGCGGTCGTCGCTGAGTGTCAGGCCGGTGACGGTCCATCCCTCGCGAATGTACACACCGGCGATGCGGAGGACCTGGGCGCGGATGATCGTTTCCAGGAGCGGACGGCTGACCATCTGGATGTGGATGCCGGAGTCCAACGGTGGCGGTGAGCCGTACGGGAGTCGCAGACGGCCTGCTCGGCAGAAGTCGGCCAGCGGCGCGCCCGCCGCCGTGAGTGCATCCCGGGTGCCGGGCAGCAGTTGTTCGAACGCCTGGAGGCCCCGGGCCTGCAGTGCGTGTGCGTGGCGTCCCTGAGGCACCCCTTTCCGAGGCCGGGGTTCGGGCGCGAGACGGTCGCGTTCGATGATCGTGACGTGGGCGAAGACATCGCTGAGGACTCGTGCGCACAGGAGTCCCGCGATGCCGGCGCCGATGACGACCGCGTGCTCACGTCCTGAACGGTGGTGCGGGCGGCGTCGGTTCACAGGTCGCATACGCGGGTCTCCTCGTAGGGCGTCAACGGATGGGCCTGTCCCACCAGCTCGGCAGGTCGATCGGGTGGCTGACCAGCGAGGCGAGGGCCATGACGGCCTGGAAGCCCAGAGTGCCGGCGTTGATGAGGCCGACTCCGGCGATCAGCCGGGCCCACGCGCGGGTCAGCCGAGGCAGCTGCTCGCAGCCGCGGAAGAGGTGGACCTCGCGGTCTTCACCGGCGTGGAGCGCCATCGCCAGGGCCGGCACGATGAAAAGGCCGACCACGGCGAGCGTGGAGGTGACGGGCAGCTGGTACCACTGCCCTTCGAAGAGGGTGAGGGTGCCAGGCAGGGCGCGGGGGTAGGCGAATCCGCCGAGCCGCTGGTACGCGCCGGTCAGGATGGGTTCGCACACGAGCATGACCAGGGTCGTGGCTGCGAGTGTGCGTCGTGGGGTCCAGTGCGGTCGGCGGCGGGTGATCAGCCGGGCGACGGCCAGCGCGATCACGAACCACACCAGCATCACCGGATAGGCCATTTCCATGAGGAAGGACTCGATGGCCGGGGTGTCTCCACGCCATCCGGGCAGGTACGGTCCCCAGGTCTCGACGTTGAGGTCGTAGCGGTTGCTCGCGGCCGCGTAGTGGAACTGGTTCACGTAGGGACCGCTCCAGAAGGAGAAGCAGTAGCCGGTGAAAACGGCCGCCTTCAGCGTGATTCGGCCCTGACGGCGACATTCCTGCCACAGCATCACGGCCAGCACGAGGAACAGGAGTCCGACCGTGGCCTGACCGACGTGAGTGGCGATCTTCATCGGGTAAGGGATCGTGTAGCCGCCTGACGAGTGGGGGTGGGCATCACCGGCGGCGATCCAGCGTCCGAACACCACAGCCTGGAAGACCAGGCACGCTGCTCCGAACACCGCCCACCACACGATCGGGCACCGCCACCGGCCTGCCGGGGTCCGGTCACCGCCGGGTGCTGTGCTCCCGCTCGCGGCCGGGGCCGACGCTTGCGCCATGTCAGCGATCTCCCTCGGCGTCGTTGAATCCCATGGCGCCGAGCAGCCAGTCGGCGAGGGAGGCGGCGCTGGGCTTGACCCAGATCACGCCGGGTTTGAGCTCGGTGTGCAGAGCGCGCTGGAGGCGCTGCTGGAGCTGGATGGCGCCGAGGGAGTCGAGCCCGAGGATGACCATGCTGGTGTGCGGGCCGATGTGCCGGGTGGTGCCACCGAGGAGCTCGCGTACGGTCTCGATGACGAAGCTCTCCAGGATGCCCCGGCGCTGCGCCGCGCTGTCGGCTGCCAAGAGCTGGTCGCGTACCGAGGCCCCGTCCTGCCCTGTCTCCTCGCCGGTCAGTAGCGGGGCGAGCAGGGTGGAGCTGCGCAGGGCCGGGTAGGGCGCGATCCACTGGACGGTGTCCAGCGGGGAGTAGGCCACCTGCCGGTGCCCGGCTGTCAGGATGCGTTCCAGTGCGTCGATGCCGTCGGCGGGGCTGATGGTGAGGAATCCCCGGTCGGCCAGGTGCTGTCCGCGGCCGACCTCGTCCCAGGCGCCCCAGTGGATGCCGGTGGCCGGCAGTCCGCTGTCGAGGCGGTGGGCTACCAGGCCGTCGAGGAAGGCGTTGGCGGTGGCGTAGGCGGCCTGTCCCGGGGAGCCGATGAGGGAGGCGACGGAGGAGTAGACCACGAAGTGGTCGAGGGCGCTGTCGATGGTGGCCTGGTGCAGGGCCCAGGCGCCGTCGGCCTTGCCGCGCCAGACGCGTTCCAGGAGCCTGTCGTCGAGGTTGGCGACGGTGGCGTCCTCGACGACTCCGGCCGTATGGAACACCCCGCGCAGCACGCGGCCGTTCTCGCCGGCCGCGGCAACGGCGCGTGCCGCCACGGCCGGGTCGCCGATGTCACCGCGGATGACGTCGATGCTGGTGCCCGCATCGCGCAGGTTGCGCAGCCGGGCATCGGCCTCCGCGGTGGGCGCGGAGCGTGTGCTGAGGACGATTCGGTCCGCGCCACGCCGTGCGAGCCATTCGACGGTGAGCAGGCCGAGGCCGCCCAGGCCGCCGGTGACGAGGTAGGCCGCGTCTGGCCGCACTGGCCGCACTGGCCGCACTGGCCGCGCACCGCTCCGTGCGGCGGTGGCGGTGCCCGCTCCGGTGAGCACCTGGGCCACATGCCGTCCGTTGGGCAGCAGCGCGATCTCGGTGTGGGGTCGCTGGTCGTCCAGGAGTTCGTTCACGACGTCCGGGTACGGCGACGGGTGCGGTGCGAACTCCAGGCTGGCGGCGCGCAACTCCGGATGCTCGTACGCCACGGATCTCAGCAGTCCGCGGACGGCGGCCGTCGTCAGGGGCGCCCGGCTCGAACGGCTCAGCACCCACAGCCGGGCAGACCGTTTCCACTGGGACAGGAGACGTACCAGCTCGACGACGCGAGAGACCGCCCTGCGGGCTGACTCGTTGGGCGCGTCACCAGGTCGGTCGTCGGCGAGTGCGAGTACGACCCCGGTGCAGCGGCTGAGCGCCGTCGTGTCGCCGAGGAAGGCGTCCAGTGTCAGGGTTCGGACACCGGCGGCCTGCTTCTTGAGTTCCTGAGCAAGGTCGGCGGGCCAGGAGCCGGCCTCGGTGGTGAGGACGGTCCAGGTGCCGTCCGTGTCCCTTGGCCGTCCTTCGGGCACGGGAGTGGGGACCCACTCCTGGTGGGTGAGCCGGGCGGTGAACCTCTCGGTGGGCGGGGTGACGTTGGCGACGCGCAGCCCGTGCAGCTCGGCGACGACAGTGCCGTCGGCCGTGGCCAGCCGGGCCGAGGCCGTACACCCCAGATCGTCTGCCTGGTCAAGCCGGACCAGGGCCCTGCGGGCGTGCGCGGTGGGCCCGTGGACCCGTACCTCGTCGAATCCGGCGACGACCACCGGACCGGGGGTCAGCGTGTAGTGGGTGAGCCAGGCCGCCACCGCGGTCTGGACCGCCTGGTCGGCGAGGGCGGGATGCAAGGTCAGGGGCCAGGCGGAGACCTGGGCGCTTTCATGGGTGTGCAGGACGGACAGGGCGAGGTTGTCGGTGGGGTGGACCTGGATGCGGTCCAGGGCGGTGAAGGCGGGCCCGTGGAAGACGTCGTGTCTGCCGCGGAACGTGCGGTGCAGGGCGGCGACGTCGTAGTCCCGCCAAGTCGACGGGGCGAGTTCGGTACGGGTGAGAGGCACGGGGCGCTCGTGTGCGGGCAGCGGGCGCACGGTGCCGCGGGCGTGCACGGTCACGTCGTCACCGCCCGCGGTCAGGATCTCGACGCGGGCGGTGTCGCCTTCGCGGACCAGCCGCGTGGTGACCTGCGGTTCGGGATCGAGGATGAGCGGACTCCGCACGCTGACGTCTGAGGCGGCGACATGCTCGGTGCCGTACGCGCGTGCGGCGGCGGCGAGCATCATCTCCACCGCGGCGGTGCCAGGGAGCACCGGCACGCCCGCCACCGCGTGGTCGGCGAGCCAGGGCAGCAGCCGCGGCCCGATCGGCGTCTGCCACAGATGGCGCCCGGGGGCATCGGGATCGTGGACGTGCCCGCCGAGCAGTGGATGCTGAGAGGCTCCCGGCAGATTGGGGGCGACCAGGCTGTAGGCCGGCTGATCGCCGCCGTGACGGGTGCGGTGCCACTGGGTCAGTGGTACATCGCACAGGTCGCCGTCGCCGTAGCGGGAGGCGAAGTCGATGCCGTCGTAGCCTGCCGCATAGAGAACGGCCAGATGTGTCAGCAAGGCCTCCAGGTCGTCCGTCCCCTGCCGCAGACTGCCGACGGCCACGGTGTCGGGGGCGGCTGCGTGCCGTGCGGTGTCCAGGATCGGGCGCACCGCGAGGGGCTGGGCTGTGCATTCGATGAACAGCCGGTGCCCTTCGGAGAGTGCGGCGGAGACGGCTGTGTGGAAGCGGACCGGATCGCGCTGGTTGCGCACCCAGTACGCCCCGTCCACAGGTCCGGGCTGGAGCGGGTCGGGTGAGACGGTGGAGTAGAAGGGGATACGGGGGTGTGCCTCGGGAACGTCGGTCAGCTCCGTGTGCAGCCGGGGCAGGATGGGGTCGACCTGGGGGGAGTGCGAAGCCACCTCGACGTCGATCATCTTCGCCACCACCCCGTCCGCCGCCCACCGCCCGACCAGCTCGGCGACCTGAGCGGCGTCCCCGGATACGACGGTGATACCGGGTGAGGTGAGCACCCCGAGAGTCACCCCGTCCGCTCCGGTGGCCTCGATCGCCTCCTGGACCTGGGCAGCGCCGAGCATCACCGACGCCATCGCCCCACCGGAGGTCGTGGCGAGCAGCCGTGAACGGCGGCAGATCACCTTCACTCCGTCCTGCGGGCTGAGCCCGCCCGCCACCACCATGGCGGCGACCTCGCCCAGCGACTGTCCGATGACCGCGGTGGGCTGGATGCCCCACGAGCGCCAGACAGCGGCGAGCGCCACCTGGACCCCGAAGAGGGTGGGCTGGATACGGTCGAGCCCGACCATCCGCCCCGGGTGCTCGATCATCTCCCGCAGCGAGAATCCGGATTCCGCACGGATCAGTGGTTCCAGCTCATCGACGGCTGCGGCGAACACAGGCTCCTGTGCCAGCAGGCCCTGGCACATGCCGGGCCGCTGCGACCCCTGCCCCGTGAACACGAACACCGGGCCGGCATGCCCGGGCGGCAGCAACGGTGTCCCGGACACCACACCGTCGGCCGACTCCTCGCGGGCGAAGGCACGGGCCCGGTCGCCGAGTTGGCGACGGTCGCGGGCGACGACGGCCAGCCGGTGGTCGGCGTGCGAGCGGCGCTGGGCGAGCGTGTGCGCCACGTTCAGCAGAGCCTCCCCCGAGTCCGGCCCCTCTGCCCAGTCCGCGAGGCGTGAGGCTGACAGAGACAGGGACTGCGGCGAGCTGCCCGAGAGGGTGAACACCCGGGCCTCGTCCTCGGCCGGCCGGGACTGGCGGGGCCTGGTGCGCGGTTCGGGGGCGGACTCCAGGACCACATGGGCGTTGGTGCCGGTCACCCCGTACGAGCAGACGGCAGCCAGCCGCGCCGCGCCGTCCACCGGCCACGCGGTGAGCTCGGTCGGCACGAAGAGCCGGGAACCTCCGTCCCGCGCGATGGCGGGGTTCCATTCCCTGAAGGCGGCGTTGGGCGGAACAGCTCCATTGCGCAGAGACTCCACCGCCTTGATCATGCCCGCGATACCGGACACCGGTTCGCTGTGCCCGATGTTCGTCTTGACCGAGCCCAGGGCGCACCGCCCCCGGCCGTGTCCGTAGACGGCGTTGACAGAGGTGTACTCGACCGGGTCGCCCACCGCCGTGCCGGGGCCGTGCGCCTCCACCAGCCCCACCTCGCCCGGGTCGATCCCCGCCTTGGCGACCGCCTCGTGGAACAACCGCTGCTGCATCCGCGTCGACGGTGCGGTCAACCGGGATGCCTGCCCGTCGTTGTTCACGGCCGAGCCGCGGATCACCGCCAGCACCCGGTCCCCGTCGCGCCGGGCGTCTTCCAGCCGCTTCAGGACCAGCACTCCGGCCCCCTCACCCCGTACGTATCCGTCGGCACGGGAGTCGAAGGCAAAGGACCCCCCGCGCGCGGACAGCAGCAGCGGCGCCTCGTAGTAGTGCGTCTCGGGGGACAGCATCAGCATGACGGCCCCCGCCAGCGCCGTGTCGCACTCGCCCAGCGTGAGCGCACCGCACGCGGTGTCCAGCGCGGCCAGCCCGGAGGAACAGTGGGTACTGACCACCATCGCCGGACCGCGCAGGTCCATCGCGAACGCCGTCCGGCCCGCCGCACTCGCGGTGAAGTTCCCGAACAGGTAAGCGCTGTTGGGGGCATCCTCGACCGGCCGGGCCTCTCGGAAGAGATTGTCCGGGGCGTACGTGCCCATGTAGACGCCGGTGCGTGAGCCGCGCAGCCTGCCCACTGGGATCCCGGCGTGCTCCACCGCCTCCCAGGCCACTTCCGCCAGCACCCGGAACTGCGGATCCACCCATTCCTGCTCGGTCGGGGCCACCGACAGGGCCTGCGGATCCCAGGCCCACACATCACCTTCCAGAAAGCAGCCGTGCGCGGCCCGCTCGGCGATCTCCGGGGCATGCAGGGCAGCCAGCCGGGCGTTGTCCCATCGGTCAGCCGGCACCGGGCTCACCGTCGAGCGGCCCTCGGCGGCCAGCCGCCACAAGCCGTCCGGCGACTTCACACCACCGGGAAACCGACACCCGATCCCGACGATGGCGATCGGTATCTCACTGCTTGCAGACATAACTGCTCCCATTCGGCGATCGCCGCGCTGTAGTCGAACCGATACACCAGAGGCGGCCCCCCGACCAGCCCGCACTCCCAGGTGAGTTCAGAACGTCGGGCCGTTCGCAGGGCGGCGAACAGTCGGCGGAACGTCGGCCTCATCCGGCAGCCAGTAGAGACGAGGCAGCTCCGGCGCGCCATGCCGCAGCGCCGCGCGCCCCTGTCAGAGCGCGCCCGCTTCGGGCACATGCGACCTGGACGCCGTCGTTGCGAAGCCGCATGATGCGGTGTCGGGGCGTCGGGCGGCTTGCGGTGCCCTGACCGGAAGCCAGTGCGGCACAGGTCAGGAGGCGTACAGTCATGGGTTTTGAACCGCACGTCGGTCCGGGGACCGGAGGCAAGTGGTACGAGATCAGCCGCCGGAACGCGCGGTCCGTACAGACCACCGTGGGCTGGATCTTCTGGGATCCCGGTGCACTGGCCCGCTATGAACAACTCGGCCTGGAAAGCGTTCTGGCCGGGCCCATCGGGTATATCGCGTCCCGGGGCGCACCGTTCGCCCCGGCGGGCCCTGACGCGCTGATCGCCGCGTTCGGATCCATCAGTCCCGCGGGCATCCGGTTCACCTTCGATCTGCTGAAAGGCCCGGACGGCTTCCGCGCCTTCTGGGACGCGCGCGACGAGGCGATCGAGGAGGGACTACGCCGCCACGCGCCCGGCATTGTCGACCCGCTGTGCGAGATAGGCCCCGCGCTGTGGTCGGTTGTCGACCAACTACCGCTGCTCGGGCGTACCTTGTTCGGAGCGACCCTGTCCATGCCCCGCCCGGACTCCCCGCTGCTCTCCGGCTGGCACGCGGTGAACCTTCTGCGCGAGTGGCGAGGGGACACGCACTGGGCTCTGGTGGCAGCGGCCGGTCTCACCTCGTCCGAGATCTCCATCCTCCACAACGAATGGCTGTGCTACGAGGACGACTGGCTGAGCAAGTCCCGGGGCCACACAGGGGAAGAGATCGACGAGGGCTGGGAGTCGCTGACCCACAAGGGACTGGCGGCGGACCGCCGGGTACTGCCGGAGGGCTTGCGCCTGCGCCAGCGGATCGAGGACCTCACCGACGAGCGGACAGCCCTGCCCTGGCAGCTCCTGGGTGAGCACGCGGCCCATGAGTTCGCGCAACGGTTCGAGCCTCCGTGCGAGCTTCTGCTGTCCCGCGTGGACGAAACCGCCGGAGTCCGGTACCAGCCGGCTTCCCGCCAGCGTGCCCGGTACGAGGACGGCACGGGAGCGTAGAGCTGCGCTGCCCGGCACTCTCGCCGAGTTGCATTGCGTGCGTGCTTGATCGCATCACCCGTGCCTCGACCTGCGGCGCAGCACGGTGAGCACCCGTGCACCGCGGAGGCCCTTTGACGAGTCATCTGGCAAACAGGGAGCCGCGGTCCGTCAGTGGCCGCCGTCGATGACGGCACTGGCTGCGGAGACCCCGAACCCAGTTCTGGAGAAGCGCTGTCCATTCCGTGGACGTCGACGGACAATGAGGTCTCGGCGTCGCCATTCTTGCGTACCGGAACATTTGCAATCACAGGGGGGCCGATGGATCCGCTCGCATTGGCTGCAGCGTCTGCGCTGGTGGGAGTAGCCGCGACCGACGGCTATCAGCAGGCGCGTGACGGCCTGGTGGCGTTGTGGCGTCGCGTGCGCCCGGGAGAAGCGGATGCGGTCGCCGGCGATCTCGACGCGTTGGCGGAGAGGTCGGCCGATGTCGCAGAGGAAAACAGCGGGGTTCTCGCCGCCGTCTGGCAGACGAACGTACAGGCTCTACTCGCCCTCGACGAGTCCCTGCGTCCAGAGGTCAGGCATTTGGTACAAGGAGTTCTCCTGCCTCTGCTGCCCGTGCCGGCGCAAAGCGACGTAATCGCTTTGCTGCAGCAGAGTGACATCGCCACTGGGAGAGCGGCCGGTGGTGCCGTGACGGGCAATCACTTCCACTCGGCGGCTCCCTTCCAGACCGGCGCGGCCAGTACGCAGACGAATCACTTCGGTTCTGCCTGATGACAGGTCCAGACCTGGCCAGCGGCGTGCACGGCACGGTCTCCGAAAACGAGTTCTACGCCCCTGCAGCGTTCCAGACCGGCGACGGCGGCCGACAGCACAACCACTTCTACCAGGGGAAACCGGTGGTGAGCTGGCCCCACTGGATCGGCGTCGTGCCGCGAGAGGCCGACTGCTTTGAACAGCGTGACGCCCTTCAGAGACTCCAGCGAGCCCTGGGCGAGGAGGCGACGCTCGCGCCGACCCAGGTGATCACCGGCCCCGGAGGGGTGGGGAAGACGCAACTCGCCGCCCATTACGCACGTGCGGCTTGGAAGGCGGGATCCATCGACCTGCTGGTATGGATCAACGCATCGAGCCGGTCGTCCCTCATCACAGGCTACGGCCGTGCCGGCGTGGAAGTGGCGGGCGCCGATGGACGTGACCTTGAGGGAGCCGCTGCGCGGTTCCTGGCTTGGGCCGAGACCACCGACCGCAGATGGCTCGTGGTGCTCGACGACGTGTCGAATACCGCTGACCTGCGCGGTCTTTGGCCTCCCGCGCACCCGGGCAGCCAAGAGAGAGCCCTCATCACGACCCGGCGCCGTGACGCCGCCCTGATCAGTCCCTCCCGGGAGCGCTTCGGCCTTGGGCCCTTCACTCCCTCCGAGGCCCACTCGTACTTCGCACGAGCTTTGACCGCGCACGGCCGTGCCCCGGATCCCGACGAGATCGACGTGCTCGTCAGCAAGCTGGGCTGCCTTCCGCTGGCACTGGCACAGGCCCGAGCCTTCCTCGTGGACATGGCGTTGACCTGCTCCCAGTACAGGGAGCGCCTGGAAGACAACGGCCAAGCACTCTGCGACCTGTTTCCGGAGGAGGGCAGCTTGCCCGACGACCAGGAGAACAGCGTTGCGACCACGTGGCGGTTGGCCATCGAGAGAGCGGACAAGCTCACGCCCGCTGGAGTGGCCCGTCCTCTTCTGGAGATCGCGAGCGTGCTGGACCCGAACGGGGTTCCGCTGAGTGTCCTGACCTCGCCACCTGCTCTCGCCTATCTGGCGGCACGCAGAGCGGAGACACACACCACTGCGGAGGTCCAACCGACCGGCCACGACGTGATGCGCGCTGTGCGATGCCTGCACAGAATGAGCTTGGCCGACCACGGATCAGAATCGCCGACCGACAACCTGCGCATCCACGCCCTGGTGCAGAGAGCGACCCGCGAATCCCTCCCCAGCGCCACGCGCGACACCGTGGCTCGGGCCTGCGCGGACGCACTCCTTCACGCCTGGCCGCCTACAGCCGTTCACGGCAACGCCCTCGCCACGATGCTCCGCGCGAACGCCGAAGCACTCATGGGCCACGCCGAGGAAGCGCTGTGGAGCAACGGCTGTCACGAACTGCTCCTCCGTACGGGTACGAGCCTGGGGGAATGCGGAATGCCCCAACTGGCGAACGCGTACTTCGCACGGCTGACCGCCCGAGCCGAAGCCAGACTGGGCGGCCGAGAGCATCCTGACGTCCTCTTCTGCCGGCACCTCACGGCATGGTGGCGCGGCGTAGCAGGCGACCCGTCCGGCGCCGCATCGGCGACGAGTGAAGCGGTGGCCGGCCTGGCCACCGCGCTCGGGCCGGAGCATCCCGACGTACTGGCGGCCCGGAACAGTCTGGCCTACTGGCAAGGAGCTGCCGGAGACCCGCGGGGCGCCGCAGCGGCGACAGAGTCCCTCCTGGCCGACCTCCACCGCGTCCTGGGTCCCGACCACCAGGAAACACTCACGGCCCGGAGCACCATGACATGGTGGCTCGGCATGACTGGAGAATGGCGGAAGGCGGCCACGGAAACGCAGGAATTGCTCAACGACCTGATGCGCGTTCTAGGCCCCGACCATCCTCACACGCTCTCGGCACGGGCGGACCACGCTCGGTGGCGGGGCACCGCTGGCGCCCCCTCGGAAGCGAGGACCGCCCTGACGGAACTGCTGACCGACCTGACCCGAATCTTCGGACCGGATCATCTGCAAACCCTTGGTACTCGCGGCGCCATCGCCCGGTGGACCGGAGTCGCCGGGGATGCGACGAGCGCCGCGGACGACTTCGCCGGAATACTCGCGGACTGCTTGCGAACGCTCGGCCCGGACCATCCCTACACACTCACCACACGCAGTGGTCTCGCCCGATGGCGCGGCGTGGCCGGTGACGCCGCGGGAGCCGTAGAGGCGCTTACCGTCTTGCTCGCGGACAGAGCACGTGTCCTCGGAAGGGAGCACCCTGACACGCTGGCCGTTCGTGCGGGGCTTGCGTGGTGGCACGGAGAGGCAGGAAGGCCGGACATCGCAGCTCGCGAACTCGCAGTACTGGTCACCGATATCACGCGGGTGCTTGGGGCGGAGCACCCCGACACTGCCGCAGCCCGTCGATCCCTGTTCTACTGGCGAACCCCAGCTCAGGACCGACCCGCCATGGACTCAGGCACGGGGAAATTCCCCACTGGAGCGCGACGACCCTCTCCACCCCGCACGCCGCAAAGGCTGGGTAGTCCGTCACCCCGAAGCAGCCCACCGTCTCCGAGGGACCCCGCGTGCCCCTCGCTCGGTCGGCGTCAGTGCTCCTGACGCGGGCGACATCCCCATGACCGAAGGGAGTCGAGAGCACCGAGGAGAAGGGCTACAGCTCCAAGGTCCACGAGAAGGGTGGCAACAGGCACAAGGTTGGCAAGAAGTACGACCACCAGGACCACGGTCACAAGCAGCGCTACGGACTCCACGACGGGTGGGACGTGAAGTGCGACCCGAGTGATCTGGTCTCGGCGCTCGCCGCACTGAACGACAGCGGCGGCGGAAGCCTCGAGCTCGCGAAAGACTGCACCTACACGCTGACCGCGGCAATATCGGCGGGGTCGTGGACGGCTATTTCTTCGGCTCGGTGAGTGGAGCGGTCGGTGGCGCTGGTACGGCTCCCTGGCAGGCACCTGAACTCATCAGGTTCTCGTTTCCTCAACCTGCTTCGATGTGTCGGCGTCTCACTCTGTGACGGATGGCTGCCGATCACCCGGGAGGGTACGTGAAGAAGGACCGGACGACGGACCCGGTGGGGGAGAAGGACCGCGAGAAGTGGATGGCCCGTTTCCAGGTGCGGTTGGCCATGCAGCCGGGTGTGGATCGCGCGGTCGTGCTCCAGGCGGTCAAGGAGGTCACGGTGCACTGCGCGGATACGGGAGAGCACCCGCGGTCTGCCTTCGGCGACCCGGATGCTTACGCCGTGCAGACTGCCGCGCGGTTGGTGCCGGAGGACCGAGCGTCGCGCGCGAGGCGGCGCCAAGCCGGGGTGGACGCGCTCGACTCCGTGCTGAGGAGGGCAGGGGACATCGCCGGTCTGTAATTGCATTCCGGGATGTACGACGACCCGTCGCACCGCCCTGCTCATTCCACACCGCCGTGAATGCGGTCCCATCGAACTGCCGGCTCGGAAAGGCACCTCCCATCGCACGGTCCGGGCCCGTGTCGAGCACGTCTTCGCGTGGATGAAGGCATGGAGAACCTTCGTGACTGCCGCCGGAAAGGCGACGGCCTTCACACCGCCATGCTCGGCAACGCCCGGCTCACACCCCCGCCCTCGCTGGGCAACTCCCACCGCCTACGAGACCAGAGAGACCCAGGGGAGGTGGCTCCCCCACCTCCCCGGCTCGGGAAATGCTCAGTCGATACAGAACTCGTTGCCCTCGATGTCCAGCATCGAAATGCACGACTCGTTGTCCTCATCGGCGTACAGCGTTCGGACATGGGTCGCACCGAGCGCGACCAGTCGTGCGCACTCGGCTTGGAGCACGGCGAGGCGCTCGTCCCCCACGAGCCCGGTGCCGACCCGGACATCGAGATGCACCCGATTCTTAACGATTTTTCCCTCGGGGACGCCCTGGAAGTACAGGCGCGGACCCACGCCTGAGGGATCACTGCAGGCGAACCATGATCCCTGCTTCTCAGGAGGCAGGGTGCGATTGAAATCGTCCCAGGTGGTGAACCCCTCCGGTGGCGGCGGTGTGACGTACCCCAACACTGCACACCAGAAGCGAGCGAGGCGCTCAGGTTCTGCGCAGTCAAAGGTGACTTGGAACTTCTTGATCGCTGACATCGGCGCACCGTACCGCGTACCAGGCGGCCCTGCCGCTCATTTCCCCAGGGGATCCGCCCGTCGCATCCTGGGCCGCCTTGGCCACCCTGGATCGATCCACTCCGTGGCAAGGCGCTGCGGTCGGTAGAGCCGCTTCGGGCGGGGGCGCACCGCATAGATCCCCGCATCGCCTTCTCGCATCGCCCATGTGAGGCGATGTGCTTACGGTGGAAAGGAGTGAGTCATTCCTCATCGGTGCCCTGTGTGACCGGTCGCCGGTGGCGGGTGCCGAACGTCCGACCGGCCCCCCACCTGGTAGCCCAAGGGAGGTAGAACGATGAACCGAACCCGTCGTATCGCAGCACTCGCGCCCCTGGTGGCCCCCGTGCTCGCGCTGGGCCCTGCGGTTTCCGCATACGCGTCGAACACCACAGCGCCCGGCGCCGCACCCGGTGCGACGTGCAATGTCGAAAGAGAGTCGAACGGCAAGTACCACCTGTGGGGTGTGGGATTCCCCGGCGGCTCGAAGGTGACCTATTCGGGGTCCAGCTCGGGCACCGTCTCAACCGACAGCGGAGGCAGGTTCGACATCGGCGGCCTCAGCGGGTCCCAATTCGTCGTCAAGACGGACAACGTGACGCTCACCTGCGTCGTGGTCGAGCACTGAGGACACACGCACGGCACCCCCTGCTCGGCAGGGTTCCATACCCGCAACCTTCCGCTCCGCGGAAACGGGCAACCAGCCAAGAACGGAGGCGCAAGCCTCCAACTTCGGCCGTTCGGCTTGGCGATCATGCCGTCCGTGTGGCGTCGTTGACGTCAGCGTCAAGCGGTTGCGCCGCCGCGACGGCGGGGCGCCGTGGGTGACGCCTTACGGCTGGTAGACGGCTGGAAGAGCAACCGGTCCGGCTCGTGCCCGACGTGAGCTCAGTGATGGCGACGGCATGCCTCCGTGCTTGTTGCGACCCGTCCCGGCGACGTGAACCGAGCAGGGTGGCGACTTGGCCCATGGCCAGCACCGAGCTGATCACTCCGACCTGGAAGGAGAGTCGGGTGAGGGACTCCGGGGTCTGGTCGTCGAGCAGTAGTCCTCAAGGGAGCCGCGGCGCCGGGTGTCGAGGGTTGCGCAGTGAAAGGAGCCTCCGAACGGTGCGTAGTGAAGCAGGCTGCAGGGGAGTGGTTCAAAGCCCCACTTCTCGAGCGCGCGGAGCATTCGGGTGTGATGCCGCTCCACGATGACCCGCTTCTCGTCGAGCATGAGAACGTTCATGCTGAGCCACTTCCCGCACGCTGAAGTGGCTCTCAGTAGCCGCTCGTTGATCGGGTCGGGTTCGGGGGCGATGAGTTTGTCCCACGAGCGCAGTGAATCGGGCAGACGGTCGACATCGATGTACTCCGGATTTACCAGGACTTTGCCGGGTGCGAGGAGGGCCAGTGTGGTGTCGATGTGCATGGGGGTGGGGCAACGACTCTCGATTTCATGGATTCGGTAGCCAGGTCCCAGGTGGCGGCGCAGCCAGGCGATGCCCAGCTTGTTCGTGACATTGCTCCGCAAAGCGAACAGGTCTCGCCCGGCACGGATGAAATCTGCCGCGTCGAATACCGGCTCGAACTCGGTGAGGATGTAGCGCATGGGTTCGCCGAGCGATGGCGCTCGAAATCCCGGCTCGAAGAGATCTTCGGTGAGTTGGGGCTTCGGTGCTGACGACCAGCGCGCGCCCTGCCGGAAGTAGTCCTTGAGGATCGTGCGGTAGGAATGCGTATCGAAGTAGCGGCACGGCCATGCCATGGGTGTCTCGATGATCTCGTCACCGATCACGAGCATGCTGTCTCGGGGACAGGTGTTGCAGAATCCCCGAGACGACCAGTCGGGCGTACCGAAGCGCCTTCGGTGGTCGACCGCATCCGGGCGTCTGACCGTGACACCGAGGGACCGCAGAAGACCGACGAATTCGTCCAGCTCGTGCTGAGCCTGCTCAACGAGCAGACGGGGGTACCGGAAGCCGGCGGCAAGCCCCTGCAACCGTGCGGTCCCGCCGGGGATGTTGCAGGCCACGACCGGGTGCCTGGAAGGGATTGTCGCCCCGTCAAGACGCCCCACGACGACTTCCTCCAGTGGGTCCCACTCGTTGTGTGAACTCACTGGGGAAGCGACCGTACCCCCACTTTCGCAGGCTGCCGCGTTTGACGCTTTATCCACCCGATTCACGGCCGAATGCCATGATCTGTGGATTCCCGGCACATCGTCATTGCCGTCATGGTCGACCGCCCTCGAACACGCAAAGATGACAACTCAAAGTATCCGATACGCCGTACAATCATGGGCTGACGCCCCGACGCCTACGTCACTCTTCACCGGCAGGCACCGGCAGGCACCGGCAGGCACCGGCCGAACGGGGGACGCATGTACCCCGCGGGGCCCGCCTGTGTTTCCACCTCAAGCCCGGCAGCTACGACACCGCCGCCCTCATCGAGGTCCTGGAGCAGATGAAGGTGTTCTACCGCGGCGAGCGGGTGGTCCTGGTCTGGGATGGCCTGTCCGCCCACTGGAGCCGGGCGATGCGGGCCTGGGCCGCCGAGCAGGACTGGCTGACCCTGGAACGATTACCCGCCTACGCTCCCGAGCTGAACCTGGTGGAACTGCTGTGGTCCTTGCTCAAGAAGCGTGAACTCGCCAACCTCGCCGGCGACCACCTCGCCGACGTCGCCGAACAAGGCATCCACCGCATCAACAACCCCGAGCTGCCATGGTCCTTCCTCGCCCACACCGGCCTGACCATCCACCCACCACACCCACCGAACTTAAAAGATCAGTAGTGGCGGCGCGGGGTCCATATACCGCCCCGTGGAGGATCGGCCATGTGAATGTGCTGTGTGACGTGAGCGGCGAGCATCTCGGTTACAGGCGCATCGCGGACGCTGCGACCTCGAACGCCTCGGGCCTTGTGTGCAGCCCTGCGCGGTGCGCGAGCGATGTCCGGGCGTCCGGACGAGCCGACGGCGAGGACCACTGCACCGCAGCGCGTCGGGAGCCGCCACCGTACAACTCCGTAGCGGGTATTCCACAATGCTTCGGTCATAACGACCCTCCGCCATGGGAGAGGGAGTAGCGCTTACTCATGTTCCCTCCCACGCGAGCCGGAAGACTGCAAACGCCGAACAATCGGCCCGCCAAGAGGAAAGGCAGAATCAGACCGTGAGTTCCTGGTCCGTCCCCGGCTACCACGAGATGCACGAGCTGGGTTCAGGGGGCAGTGGCCGTGTGGTGATGGCGGTCGAGCTGGCCACCAAACGCTCCGTGGCGATCAAGTACCTCAATGACCAACTGGCCTCAGATCCACGGTTCATCGCAGAGTTCCGTGCCGAGGCCCGGCTGCTCCAGGAACTCGACTCCCCTCACATCGCACGGCTCCACCGGTATGTGGAGGGCTCGGGATCCGCCGCCATGGTGGTGGACCTGATCGACGGGCGCTCCCTGCGCACCGTACTGCGCCAGCACGGAGCCACCACGCCGGAGGCCGCGCTGGCCGTCCTGAAGGGCTCCCTGCTCGGACTGTCCGTCGCGCACGTCGCCGGCGTCATCCACCGCGACTACAAGCCCGAGAACGTGCTGGTGACTCGGGAAGGCGTCTCCAAACTCATCGACTTCGGCATCGCGGCCCGCGAGGGCAGCACCCCTGTCAGCGCCGGAACGCCGATGTACATGGCGCCGGAGCAGTGGCAAGGCGCGTCCGCGTCGCCCTCGACCGACGTCTACGCCGCCACGGTCACCTTCTTCGAATGCGTGACGGGAGCGAGGCCGTTCGGTGGGGACAGCCTGGCGGAGATCGCCTCGCAGCACCTGACGGCCGCGGTGAACGTGGCGACGGCCCCGGAGCCGGTGCGTCCCCTCATCCTCCACGGCATGGCGAAGGATCCTCGGAACAGGCCCGGCTCGGCGCAAGCGTTCCTCACCGAGCTGGAACGCGTCGCCATCTCGCATTACGGGGCGGACTGGGAGGAACGGGGCCGTTGCGCCCTGGCCGTAGTCGCCGGCTTGCTGCTGCCGGTCACCGGCCCGGTGGGGGATGCGGCCGACGCCACGACGTCCCTGGCAACCACGGACCTGGGGAATCCGGACGGCGGCACGACCTCCGCAGGGGAGCGCACCGGGCGGGAGGACCGTGGGCCGAGGCGGCAAGACGGCACATCAAGTCGGCCGAGCACCGGCCGCAGGTGGAAGGGGGTGAAGCACCCGGTTCGCACGGCCACCCTCGCAGGCTCCGGGGTGCTGCTGGGGGTTGCCGCGGTGAGCGGCATCCTGCTCTTCGACAACTCCGCCCACGAACGTGCCGCGGCCTCGCCCTCGCCGGTGCACGGTCAGGCAGGGGCGACCGGGCCCGGTGAACCCACCTCCTCCTCGTCCACCGAGCAGAGCTCCCCGTCCGCTTCTACCTCCGCGTCGTCCCCGACCGTGCCGGTTCCGGCGTTCACGAATGCCGACGGCTCTTCCATCGGGGGTGCGGGCGCCGTCCCCATCGACCCGGGCTCGGGAGGGTCGGCCACCCCGCCGCCCCCCGCTGCTCCTCCCGAAGTCGAAAGGCCTCCGGCCGCGGAGCCGAACACACCGGCGCCCACGCCGAGCGGTGAGCGGCCCTCCGCACCGTCAGCCCCGCCCCCGGTGGTGCCGCCAGTGGAAGCGCCGGTGGCGGTGCGTTCCGTGACCATCTCCTCATTGCGGGAGTCCACAAGACTGCGAGGAGCGGACGCGGACCTGACCGTCACCACGACGAACACCGATCCGGTGACTCTCACGTTGACTTGGTACAACAGCAAGCTTCCGGGAAACCCCGGGATGCGCGACGGGGCTTCCGAGACGTATTCCCTCAGAGGGCGGACCACGTACAACCTGTCCTACCGCCATGCGTTCGACGAATGCCCCGGGTACTGGGGCCTGCAGGTGACGACCACACCCGCGAACGCGTCCGGCAGCACCTATAGGGACATGCCCTCACCGGAGTGCGCCGTCATCATTCCGGAACCCCGCTGACAGGAGCGGTTCATCATGCATCCTTCAGCAGACCGCCGGACCGACCGACAGCGGCCCATGCAACGCCCTGCGGCCGAGGAGGGCCCCGAGTACCTGACGACGGGTTGGAGGGCGCCGCAGCCGGAGGCGGCGCCACCCGCTGCGGCACAGCGGTATGGCGCCGCTGGCTCCGAGGCAGTGACGGTGTGGAACACCGCGATACACGTGACGGATCCTACCGGCGCACAACCGCAGGCTACGGTGCGACTGCCTGACGAGAAGTCAGACCTCGGCGATATCACGGCCGTGTGGCAGAACCACACCGCGTCCCCAGGGTTGCGCCGCCGACGGGACAAGGCAAGGCGTCGCCGCTTCCCCTGGGTGGTTCCGGGCGGGCTGTTCCTGGCCGCTCTCGCCGTGGGCTACTGGCTGCAGCTCCGTCCGGACCTGCAGATATCCGGGATCACCGCGAGAACGGACAAGGCCAGTGTGACCTGTGGTGAAGCGGCCAACCTCGTGGCGATCGCGGCGACCAACGGAGCGGCTGGCAAGATCCGCTACCGCTGGATCCGCAGTGACGGTACGGATTCCGGAGTGCTGACGCAGACCGTTGCCGCCGGCCAGAAGGAGGTTCGCCTTCCGCTCACCTGGTCGTTCCGCGGTACTGGCGTCCACCAAGCCCGAGCTGTGGTGGACATCCTCGCTCCCACCTCGCACACCACGTCGGTGTCTTTCACGTACACCTGCGACTGACCCGCGGATGCTGCCTCCGGGAGGACCGACCAGCCGCCACCGGAAGAGAGGCGGTGTCCTGGGCACCCGCACCGGTGCGCTCCGGGGGCGCAGCCGTTCTCCTGGACGGCCGATGCTGTACGACGCACCGGGGCGCACTGAGGAGCCCGCCAGACGTCACCGCGCCCCGCGTCGAGTCGGGCCTCCTCCGCGTCGACTCGCCGACGCAGGTGTCTGGCTGCTGTGCTCCAGCGCAGTGCATTCTTGTCTGCTTCACCAGCCCGAGCCTCTGCTCCCACCTCCCGCGGACGGCGGGACGCGTGAGTGACTGCTGCTCCTTGTCGCGCCGCGCTGCTAGGCTGCTCATTCTTATCGGCTCAGCACGCGCGTACGGGGCACCGGCATCATGAGCGACGAGCCAGGGCAGGCCTTGCGGGCGCGATTGGTGGGCCGGTGGCCCTTTGTCGGGCGGGCCAGTGAACTGGACGACTTCGACCGGTTCATGTCCGACCGTAGGATGAACGGATTCTTCATCCATGGCCGGGCTGGTGTGGGCAAATCCCGTCTGGCCGACGAGTGCCTGCTCCATGTGGCTGCAAGCGGATGCGCCACGGGCCGGGCGACGGCGACATCCGCGGCGGCGGCGGTTCCCCTGGGCGCGATCGCCCACCTCCTGCCCGATGACGTCGAGCTGTCCGACCCGGTGGCGGGGTTCGCCGCTACGAGCCAGTCCTTTCGTGAGCGCTACTACGAGACCGGACGGCTCTTCCTCCTGGTCGATAACGTGCAATTCCTCGACACGGCCTCGGCCATGCTGCTGCGGCAGCTGATGGACGCGAACGCGGTCTTCTTGGTGGGCACGGTACGTACCGGGGAGCCGCACGGCGATGCGGTCGAAGGACTGTCCGGCGGCGACGCCGTGCACCGCGTCGACCTCTACGAGTTGTCTCCGCCGCAGGTCCAGGCGCTGCTGGAGGGAGCCCTGGGCGGCTCGGTGGCCAGCCACGCTGTCCGTTACCTCCACTCCGCGAGTGGGGGTAACACCTTGTTCCTCCGTGAGCTGGTCCTCGGTGCGGCGACGGCCGGGACGCTGGTGTACGACGGTGAGCTGTGGGACGTCTCAGTGCCACGATCCACCAGCACCCGCCGCCTGACCGACCTCATCCGGGCACGGCTGGCCGGCACCTCCTCCCGGGGGCGACGCGTCCTCGACACGCTCGCCCTCTGCGAACCCTTGTCCACGGCGACGCTCGCGGAGGAAGGGAATCTTCCGGCAGTCGACGAACTGGAGAAGGCCGGGCTCATCCTGGTCGGTCGGGAACAGCGCCGTATCAGCGCCCGCTTGGCCCATCCTCTGTACGGGGAGGTGCTACGCGAGGACATGTCAATGGTGCGTCGGCAGCAGACCCTCCTGCAGCACATCGCCGTCGTGGAACGGCACGGGGCCAGGCGGCGTGAGGATGCCCTCCGTCTCGCTACCCATCGCCTGGCTGCGACGGGACACGCGGATCCGGAGCTGTTGGTCCAGGCCGCCGCGCTCGCCACGCACGCCGGCGAGTACAGCCGCGCCCTCTCGCTGCTCCACGCGGTGCCCGAGGGACGGCACACCGTCAGGTCGCGCCTGCTGATGGGGAAGTCACTGTTTGAGACGGGCGAGGCCGGAGAGGCCGAGCACTGGCTGGCTCTCGCCGACGCAGAGGCTCATGGGGAAGAGGAGGCCCTGGCGGTCACACTGCTGCGGACCCGGAACCTCATGTGGGGACTCGGCAGCCCGCCGGCCCTGCTCGCCTCGGTCCTGGAATCCTGCCGAAGTCGTGTCACCAGTGCCGCAGGCCGTTTTCGCACTGGTGGCCAACGAGGCTTCCTGCGCATGGGCCGCCGGTGACGTGGTGCGCAGCCGGGAACTGTGCGACAGCCTCGATCTGACCGACCCGCACGCCTACGACTTCACCATGTGGCGTGTCGCGGTGACCACGAAATCGCTCGCACTGTCCTCCCTCGGGCTGACCCATGAAGCTCTCGCCCTGGCGGAGCGGGCCATCGCCGAGTCCTCCGCGGCCGACGACGCATACGACCTCGACGCGGACGCGCCTATGGAGCAGGCGGTCCGCATCATCGCACTGACCGAGGGTGGTCGCCTCGACGACGCCCGCACGGCGGCGCGGCAGGCGCACGCCTCGCTGGTGGGCCACTTCGCGGCAACGGGTCTGAACCAACGTGTGCTGAGCTTTCATCTCGCCCGGGCCGAGTGGCTCGCCGGTCACCCGATGGAGGCACGCCGTTGGTACGCCCAGGTGGCGAGTGGGTCCCGGCCTCACGCAGCCTGCCCCCTCGCCACCGCGCTCGCCGGACTTACTGCCGCTGCCGGGCTGCTGGGAGACGTCGAAGCCGCGGAGAAGGCGTGGGCCGAACGCTGCCGGCTGGAGATGTCCCTGCACACCCCGGAGGAGATGCTGGGGCAGGCGTGGCTGTCGGCCGCCCGGGGCGAGGCGAGCAACGCCCGCCGGGTGCTGTCGAGTGCCGCTCGAGAGGCACGGAACCGGAACGAGACCGGTACCGAGGCGCTGCTGCTCACTGACCTTGCGCGGCTCGGAGGCGCCAGGGAGGCCGCCGGTCGGCTCAAGGAGATCGCCGCGACGACTGACAGCCCTTTCCACGAGGCACGTGCCTTGTTCGCGACCGCGTGGGCCAACGAGGACCCGGAGGGACTCGTCAGGGCCGGTGAGCAGGTGGAGGCGCTCGGTGCGGACCTTCTGGCGGCCGAGGCCTATGCGACGGCTGCGGCCTTCTGGGAGAAGGTTTCCCAGAGACCGGCACAGGCGGCTGCCATCAGGTCGAGGCGACTGGCAGACCGGTGTGAGGGCGCCCGCAGTCCGGCCTTGGTCCGTGCGAGGGCGGGCGCCACTTTGACCGGACGGGAGCTCGAAATCGGCATGCTGGCCGCACAAGGTCTGACGAGCAGGGACATCGCGGACCGCCTGACCATTTCCGTTCGGACCGTGGACAACCACCTCCATCGCATCTACCACAAGCTCGGCATCACCACGCGGCAGGAACTCACCGCGCAACTCAACCAGCCGGCACCGTGAGGCTGTGTGCGACGCGGCCTGTCACGGCGCACCAGGGCTTCGACGCGGGCCGTCGCCCGCGGCAGTCGTACCGCGGCAGGCCGCCGCAGCCGGGCAGTGGTGATCCGGCCCCTTGTGGAAGGTGCAGATCGGTTTCGTGACGGCTGCGACCAGCTCGGTTCCTCTCCGATCCCTCCATGGAAGTGAGGCAGACCTGGTGGAAGTTCCGCGCAGTGCGCCCGGGGGCCGGACCGCTGTTGCCGTCCGGCCCCGGGCAGCCCAGTGCACTGCAATCAGTTCCTTATGGGCAGGAAGTCCAGGTAGACAAGACGCTCGCGGCCGTCCAGGTGGGTCTCCGTCTCCATCAAGCGCAACCTCAACGGTGCGTTGCCGAATGGCTGTGCGGGGATCGGCACGTTGCCGGCCCACGTGGTATTCGCGCCCGTTCCGGTGGCGTTGAGAGTGACGACGGAAGTGCTGATGTCCTCCCAGCGCAGATGCGGATCGGAGATGGACGGGTTTGCCTGCTCGACTGATGCCTGGATGGTGGGACGGGAATTGCCGCGCGAGGTTCTGGTGTACGCCGGGCCGGTGACCGTGACGGCGGTGACGTTGCCTCTGGTACTGATGCCGGCGGTCCGTTCCGGGGTGAGCTGCGCCATGGGAGCCTGGACCACCGTGGAGACGGAGCACTTGTCCAGGGAGTGCGGCTGGTATCGCACGAGGGCAAGGCGCAGGAAGGGGAACCAGGAAGCGAAGGGCGCCCCATCGACTGTCCGCACTTCGATGTCGCAGTACCAAAGGTCGCGGGCCGAATCGAAGGCGACCGGGTGACCGGCGACGGCGACGACGTCGTCTTCGTACTCGGCCAGCTCCACTGAGGACGCGCTGGCGGTGGATCGGGGGAAGCAGTTCAGCCGCAGCCAGGGCGTGACGGCCGGTGTGACCACGGAAGGATCGCTGCCGACGGCCGTGAGGTATTGCCGCAAGGCGGCAGACGGCTCGTCTGTTCCGGGTGCCACGACGACCCCCAGCAACTCGCCGGGCCCCGAGTTCCACCAAGGGCGGTCGAGGTACACGCGGACGGCATTGCCCCGGCGCCGACTCTGCCCCGACTCAGGCCGGTCCCAGTGGAAGAGCGGTACGACCTGCCGTACAACAGGAGGAGCAGGGGGCGCGGAGCTTGGGATGATACGTGTCTCGGGAGCGGACTCTCGGTGGATCCCGGGTGCGACGAGGCTGACGGTCAGCGACGAGTCGTCCTTCAGAGCACCCTTGTGGGTGCGGGTGATGACGCGGGTCTCAGGGTCGAGAACGTAGTCGCCAGTGGCCGTAGCAGGATCCGTGCTGCCGGGTGGGGCGGGGGTCAGTGGCCGGCTGCCGACGACGTGCGGTGAGTTCAGCGCAGTGGCCTCGCTGAGAGTTAGCGTCGCCTTCGCGCGGTCGGGGGTGAGGGGTGGGGGTGGGCGGGGGTGGGCTAGGTGT
>NZ_JBHXFA010000052.1:13493-42981 GCF_042724175.1 Streptomyces sp. NPDC127084 | reverse complement strand
ACGGGACACCCCCAGCCTGGGATTGAGAACGGCACGTTGTGGATCGCGTTGGCGAAGGACACCACCGCATCGGTGTCGGTGGTCAGGTACTTGACGAACTCCCGGAAACAATCGGAGTCCACGCCGTCGGCAGCGGCAGCGGTTTCCTCACAGCAGCACAAGGCGGGAGCGCGACAGTGATCCACGAGGTGGACGAGGTCCTCAAGAGGATTCTCGGAGGTGGCGCGCTGACCGGCTCAGGGATCGATATCTCCCTGGACGCGCCCACCCGCGACTGGGCGGCCCGGCGGAACGCCCCGACCGTCAACGCCTATCTCTACGACATCCGAGAGGACGTGGCGCGCAGGCAGCGCGGTACGACCCCGGTCACGGACCACAGGGGAGTGGTGCTGAAGCACCGGCAGCCGCCCCGATGGTTCCGGTTGTCCTACCTCGTCACGGCCTGGACCAAGCAGCCCCAGGACGAACACCGCCTGCTCGCCGCCGTACTGGCGACGCTGATCCCCCGCGAGCTGCTCACCCCAGCCGAACTGCCCGGCTCGCTGGGCGCACTGGACCTCTCGGTGCCCCTGTCGGTCGCTGGAATCCAGACCGAGTCGCGGTCACGGGCCGAGATCTGGTCCGCGCTGGGAGGCGAACTCAAGCCGTCGTTGGACGTGGTGGTGACCGCGCCCTTCCCCGCGGTCCCCGAGTACGACGCCGGTCCCCCGGTCACGGAGGGCGCGGGTGTGCGGGTACGCGGTATCGACGGGACCCTGGAAGGCTCACCCGAGCGGCGGCACAGGGTGCTGCGTCCCGCCCCGAAGGCGAGCGAGGTCACCGAGAGCGCCGGCAGTGGCGTCATCGGCGAGGTACGGCCCCGATGAGCCGACCCGCCACCGAGATGACCGACGCGCTCCTCGCCCGGCTGGCCCGGCTACGCGAGCGGGTCGCCCTGCTGGTCGAAACGCGTAGTGCCGACGACCCCACCGCCGCGGACCCGCTGCGTGGCCTCTACCTGTCCGATGACGCGGTCCGCCGTATGCTCGGCACCACCATGCCGCCGACCCGGCCGGTCCACACAGCAGAGGTCCTCTTCCCGGGCACGGCCCCGAGTTCCGCCTCGGCCACCGACCCCGACCCGGGCATGGCCCCCGCAGCCGCGCCGGGGACGGCCTCGTCCCCGGACCCTGTCCCGGCCACCGACTCCGTTGACCGGCTGACTCGCCTTGCGACCCGGCTCGGACTCCACGAGCTGGACACGGCCCTCCTCCTGGTCGCACTCGCACCCGAGCTCGACCGAGGCTTCGAACCGCTCTACGCCTACCTCAACGACGATGTCGGCAGGCGCCGCGCGACCATCGGGCTCGCCCTCGACCTGTGCGGAATTCCCCAGCACTCGCCCGGAGGCCGGGCCCGGTTCCATCCGTCGGCGCCGCTGTCCGCGCTCGGCCTGGTCGAGACCGACGAACCCGAACGCCCCTTCCTCAGCCGCTCGTTGCGCGTCCCCGACCGCCTGATCGCCCATCTCATCGGCGACGACAACCCGGATGCCGCACTCACCGGCTGGGCGCGCCCCCTGGCGGACTGCCCAGGCCCGTACGACGAGGACTTCACCCGCAGGCTCACCGAGCGGCTCGCCGCAGCCCCGCTCACCGTCTATCTGCGGGAACCACGAGAGGGCGACGGCCTCGTCTGCGCCGCCGCGGCACTGGGCGCCGCCGGGCTCGACGCGCTGCACTTCACCCCGGTCGGGAGCGGCGGACCGGTAACCGACGGCAGTACGAGTACCGGCACCGGGCCTGGCCCGCTCGCCGAACTGCTCCGTGAGGCGCGGCTGAGCCGCCGCGCGCTCGTCGTGTCACCGGTGCCGGACGATCCCGCCGCGCTGGTCCGGACCCTGACCGCGAGTGATGTGACCGTGCTGTTCATCGGCACCCGCCCGTACGACCCTCACTGGTGCGACCAGGACCCGCTGGTCCTCGATGTGCCGAGGCTCCGCGCCGACTCCGCCGATGCCTGGGCGTCCGCGCTCGGCGCTGCCGCCGATCCCGGCCTGGGCGCGGAGACCGACTCCGGGAGCGACCTCGTCACCGCCGTCGCCCCGTACCGGCTCGGCGGTGAGCGCATCGCACGCGCAGCACGCGCCGCACGCGAACTCGCCGTGTTCGACGGCACCGCACTGACCGCCACCCATCTCCGGCTTGCCGCCCGCCTCCAGTCCGCATCAGGTCTGGAGCGGCACGCACGCCGGATCCGGCCCGATGTCGGCTGGACGGACCTCGTGCTTCCGGACGGGCCACTCGGGCAGCTCCGGGAACTGGCCCTGCGGGCCCGGCACCGTGACCGTGTGCTCGGGGACTGGCGGCTCAGCGCCGGAGGCGGCCGGGGGCGCGGGGTGATCGGCCTGTTCGCCGGGGAGTCCGGCACAGGTAAGACCCTGTCCGCCGAGGTCGTCGCCGCCGAACTCGGCCTTGACCTCTATGTGGTGCAGCTCTCGTCGGTGGTCGACAAGTACGTCGGCGAGACCGAGAAGAACCTGGAACGCATCTTCACCGAGGCCGACCGCACCGACGCGGTACTCCTCTTCGACGAGGCCGACTCCGTCTTCGGCAAGCGCTCCGAGGTGAAGGACTCGCACGACCGCTACGCCAACATGGAGAGCGCCTACCTCCTCCAGCGGCTGGAGTCCTTCGACGGGATCGCGCTGCTGACCACCAACCTGCGGGCCAACGTGGACGAGGCGTTCACCCGGCGCCTGGACCTGGTGATCGACTTCCCGTTCCCCGACACGGAGCAGCGGCTGGCCCTGTGGCGCCACAGCCTGGCCCGGGTGCCCTGCGCCGATGACATCGACGCCGTGCCGTGCGCCAAGGGCTTCGAACTCGCCGGTGGATCGATCCGCAGTGCCGTCGTCACCGCCGCCTATGCGGCGGCCGGGCGCGGTGAGCAGGTCACCACCGCTGACCTGCTGGAAGGCGCCCGCCGCGAATACCGCAAAGCAGGACGCCTGGTGCCGGGCGAGGGCAGCTGGTAGCGCCTCTCGCCCGGCAGCCCGTGGCCGGGCCGACTACCCGGCCGCCCGGTTACCCGCCGACTCGCCTACTCGACACGCCACTTCTGGTTCGACTGCCCGTTGCACGTCCACAGCACGAGCTTCGTCCCGTCCACGGTGCCCTGGTCGAACGCGTCCACGCACATGTCCGCCTGCGGATTCACCAGGTCACCGGCCTGGCTCAGCACGAACGTCTGCGCCGGGTTGCCGCTGCACCGGGCCAACTGGATGGCGGCCCCGGCCTCCCGGGAGCCGTTGGCGACATCCATGCACAGGCCGAGCGAGCGTATGGTGCCGTCATCCCGGAACTCCCACTTCTGGTTGGCGGATCCGGCGCAGCTCCAGATCTGGAGCTGGGTCCCGTCCGGATAGCCGCCGTCCTGCGCGTCGGTGACATCGATACAGCGGTCCGAGCCCTCACCGATGATCACGGACCCGGCTGCCTCCGGTTCCTCGGGCGCCGGCTCGTTGTCCGACCCCCCACCCCCGCCCTCCTCGGGCGCTTCGGGCTCGGGGTCGGTCTCGGGCTCTTCGGACGGCTCTGCGGGCTGCTCTGGTTCCTCCGGCGGCGGGTCCGACGGGGACGCGGCGGGGTCGGGCAGCGCCGCACCGGCTTCCACGGGCTGCTCCGTGGCGGCGCTGCGGACCTGGGGCTTGTAGGAGATCCAGAGCATCAGGAAGGTGATGGCGAGTGCCAGCAGGATGCCGAGGAACGTGGCGAGCCAGCGGGGCAGGAAGCCGCGCTGGACATACGTGCCTTCGACGTTCAGCGGCTCGACCCCGGAGCGCTGCACGGCCAGTGTGTAGGGCCGCCGCTCCTTCGAGCCGAACCAGATGATCTCGTGGGGCTTGAGCCGTACTTTCAGAAAGGCGGCATGGCCCGGCTCGATCTGGACGTTGGACGGGTGGATCTCATACGAGAGCTCGTCGCCGTTGTCGCTGCCGCTGACCGAACAGGTCAGCCTGGTGTTGCCCACGTTGTCGATCGCCAGCTTCGGCCGGCCGCGGAAACGGCCCTTCACGGTGGGCGGCACGATCTCGGCCCGCACCTCCGTGAACGGGGTGATCGTCAGATTGCCTTCGGGGACGGTGGCAGCCTCCGGGTGCTCCGTGGGCGAGATCCGCACGGCATACGGGTTGGGGCCCGCGGTGGCGTCGGGGGTGCGGGGCGGAGCGAACGTCAGCTCCACCGTGCCCGTGGTGCCGGGGTAGAGCCGCAGGGTCTGCGGCTCCACCCTCGTCCACGGGGCGATGTCGCCGACGGGTTCGAAGCGGTACTCGTCGACGACATCGCCGGTGTTGCGCAACCGCAGCCGCACAGTCGTCGTGCCGCCGGGGTCGACGGTCGCCGACGCGGGTTCCAGAGAAGTCCAAAGGCTCACGTATCGGACGCTAACGCGGGGGCCGCGCCGTGTCCGCAGGCCCAGGGGCATGATCGACTGCCCGAAGAGGCGCCGTCGGCGGTCATCGTGCCCACAAGGTTCACGTGCCCCGGCGGCTGTGGGTCCCCTTGCCATGACTCCACCGGGTGCATACCGACGAGGCCCTCACCGTTCTTGAGATCGGACGGCACATCGATGACAAGTCCGTGTGCCGATGCCAGGCGTTGCAGCGTGCTGAGCGGCACACCCCGGATCTCCGAGGGTGCAGGACAAGACCGTACGCGTGTCGGTCGGGGTGCACCTTGTTCCCGGTTTCGTGCAGTACCCACGTGCGCCAACGGAACTTCTTGCGACGGATTTCCTCGGCGAATCGCGCGAATCTGTGATTCATGGCGGCCTCGTGACGAGACGCGTCGTGCGACAAACGGAGCAGGAGAACGCGCGGTGAGAGGAACCGCCTGAGAGGTTCCCGCACATCCGCGACATCGTCCGAGTTGCCGTTGCCGAGGAGGAGCATGATGAGCCGGACAACCCTCAGGGCGAAGTCCAGGGGGATGAGGGGCCACTCCACGACGAACCAGACGAGCAGCCAGAGCCTCGAGGGGCGGGGCCCGCGGCGTCAGGTGCGTCGCTGGTACGACGCCACGCCCTGCCCGTCCAGGCATCGCACGCTGCCCCCGCAGTCCTGGATCCCCGGCAACACAGCGGTATAGAAAGAAGGGCGACCGCCACCCCAGAAAGGGCAGCATGCACTCGTCGGACAAGGACACAGGCGCCCACGCCGGAGACGGCCGCATCATCCAGAACCGGAAGCGCCACACCGCGCCCAGAAGCGGTATGCCCCCCCAGGGACTTCTCGGGGTGCAGCGCGCCGCGGGAAACGCCGCCGTCGTCCAGTTGCTCCGCCAGGCCGGACACGCCTGGGCTCAGGAGCAGCACCAGCACGGTGCCGGCTGTGGTCACCAGACGGAGCAGCCCCAGGTCCAGCGCTCCACCGTGCACGATGTTCTGCGCCAGGGCGGCCGCCCCCTGGACGACAGCACCCGAGGCGAGATGGAAGCACGCCTCGATGCCGACCTCTCCGACGTCCGCATCCACACCGGCAGCGCCGCGAGGCAGTCCGCTGCGGAGCTGGGCGCCCGTGCCTACACGTCAGGCAGCCATGTCGTCATCGGAAACGGCGGCGAAGACAAGCACACTCTCGCCCACGAGCTGACCCACGTCATCCAGCAGCGTTCAGGACCGGTGGCCGGTACGGACCAGGGCAACGGTCTGCGGGTGAGCGATCCGTCCGACCGGTTCGAGCGCGAGGCCGAAGCGAACGCCTCCCGCGTGATGTCCGGGCCCGTACCCGTGAGCCGCGCTGTACAGCAGGGCGAGGCCGCACGGGGCACCGCCGACACGGCGCGTACCGGCGGTGCGCCGCAGGTGCAGCGGATGGAAGCCATCAAGAAGCAGGTCAAAGCCGCCACGAGCCTGTTCGGTCTGGCCAAAGATGAGGTAGCGCCTGGCGCTCCGCGCCAGAGGGCCGTCAAGCACATCCGAGACCTGCTCAAGGAGCAGGGCCTTGAGGGGGAGGACACGGTGGGTTCACGCGTTGCCGATGCCATCGATGGAATCAAGACGGTGGGCGGTGAGCGTGGTTCCCGAACCATCCACGAGGTCTTCACCAGACCCGAGCTGGCGGAGTTGTACGCGATCCCCAACAGTGACCCTCGCGCGCCGGAAGCCCACAAACGGATCGCCGCGATGGAGCTCGCGTACTGGCAGGCCGAGCACCAGCGTGCCCCTTCGGAGGGCACGCGGATCGCCACCCAGGTGGACGTCGCGACCCGCGTCCAGCTTCAGCAGAGCGTCGGTGCCACCACCGCGTACATGCGTCGGTTCGGGAGCGCCTTCGACAGGGACATGGGGAACAACGGCAGCTGACGAGCTCGTGCACGGCAAGGAGTGACACGTCGAGTCCCGGCAGGGCTCGGTGTTCGGGTCCGCCGTTCCGGGATCAGGTCCGCGGTTCGCTGACGGGACAGCGGGCCGGCGACGGCTCGGATGGTGTCGCACCTGTGCTCGCGGCGGAGGGCTCCTTGCCCGCGAAGCCGCTGTCAGCGAGGACTACCTGCCCGCCTCGGATCAGGCGATGGTCGCGCTCATGCAGCGCGGCCATCGCCTCTCGCTCGCCGAGCTTCGGGTTGGCCGGGCACCAGGTGACGGGCATGCCTTCGGCGATGGTGACCAGGTAGAGCCGGAACACCCGGAAGAAGCGGGAGTGGCTGCGGCAGTGGCCGTATCCGGCGTGCCCGGCCGGCTCTGAGCGTCTGACGGTCTCGCGGGACGCAGCGCATGCTCCGCATGTCGTCCACCGCGCTCGCCCGGTTCGAAGGCGAGTGGGCGCGGTGTCGGTGGGTGTGGAATGAGTGCGTGGCGGTGTCCCGCAAGGTCCATGCGGCGAACAAGACCGTCACGGAGAAGATCACGTGTGGTCCGGCGCAGCTGGACAAGATGCTGACCCGGGGCCCGCCGGTCGATGGCCTGGCTGCGGGATGGCAGTTCGGTTCCTCAGCAGCAGATCATCCGGGACTTTGCGAAGTCCCGGGCGAAGGCGCTGAAGGACATCGAGGCGAAGCTGCCGATGCGGCAGCGCGCCGGGATGCCCCGGATCAAGCGCAAGCGCCAGGCGCTGCCGTCGCTGAACTACACCACCCGGGGCTTCAGGCTGCGGGATGGGCGTCTGCACCTGGCCGGCGGGATCGAACTGACGGTGGTGTGGTCCCGCGAACTTTCGTCCGTGCCGTCCTCGGTGCGGGTTTACCAAGACAGCCTCGGCCACTGGTACGCCTCGTTCGCCGTCGCCGCCGAGACCGTGTCGCCGGCGGCCACGGGCCGGGTGATCGGGATTGACTGGGGCTGAAAAAGACCGCGACGACCACCAGCGGCACCCACGATCCCCTGCATGCCCAGCATGGTCGGGCGGCGGGCGTGAAGCTGGCCCGCAGCCGATCTCGGCCGCCGCCCGCTGGAGCGCCGGCAGCCGCTTGCGGACGTACTCGATGACGCCCGTCCACGGGCCTTGTCCCGGTCATCGGTCCGGCCGCCGGTCCTCTGCTCCCGTCCTCGCACGCCGCTCCCTCACCGGACGACATCCCAGCGATATCCGCTCGCGGGCGGCTGCCGGCAGGGCCTTGAGGGCAGCCGCGGGGGCAGCCGTGTGAACCCGATGGGGCACCGGGTTTCGCGAACTGCCCATCGGGGCAACGGTGGTGCCCCCGAACAGGTACGGGCGACCGTTCCGGCAGGGCACTTCGCTGCGGAGAGTGAACGCTGTCGTGTCTCGTACCCGAGGAGAAGAGCATGCCGTCCTACCTGTCGCCCGGCGTATACGTCGAGGAGGTGGCCAGTGGCTCCCGCCCCATCGAGGGGGTGGGGACGTCGGTGGCGGCCTTCGTGGGGCTGGCCCCCAACGGTCCGCTTAACCAGCCGACCCTGGTCACCAACTGGACCCAGTACGTCGCCGCCTTCGGTGACTTCACCGACGGCTACTACCTGGCGCACAGCGTCTACGGCTTCTTCAACAACGGCGGTACGGCCGCCTATGTCGTCCGCGTCGGCGGCGCGCCCGGAGGCGCGGCCGAGGACTCCGCGTCCGCCGTGGCGGGCTCGTCCGCACACGGTTCGGCCGCGCGTTCCGCCGTCGGCGGTTCCGGCACCCCGGCGGCGCTGCCCCCGGGAGAGCCCCGGCAGCTCGGTACCTTCACCGTCACCGCCGTGGCACCCGGCTCCCTGAGTGTCGAGGTCGCCGACCCGGAGGGCGAAGGCGCGGCGGACCGGTTCAGGCTGATCGTCAAGGACGGCGACGAGGTCGCCGAGACGTTCAACGTCAGCGCCAAGAAGAGCGGCCGCAACTACGTCGTCACACAGGTCAAGGAGCGCTCCAAGCTCATCGTCCTGGAGGAGGCGGCACCCGCCGCACAGCTCGCCCGCCCCGAGAACCAGACCGTGGCTCTGCCCGCCGCGGCCCCGGCTCCGGCCCCTTCGGGCGGTGCGCCTTCGGCGGAGGTGGCGCGGGTGTCGCACCCCGGCCCCGCCGAGTACCTCGGTGACTCCGCCGACCGCACGGGCTTCGGTGGCCTGGAGGCCGTCGACGAGGTCTCGATGGTCGCCGTGCCCGACCTGATGGCTGCCTACCAGCGCGGCGCGATCGACCTGGAGGGCGTCAAGGCCGTCCAGCTCGGTCTGATCGCCCACTGCGAGCTGATGGGCGACCGGGTCGCCGTCATCGACCCCCCGCCGGGCCTCAACGCCCGCCAGGTCCAGGTCTGGCGCCAGGAGACCGCCGGCTACGACTCCAAGTACGCCGCCCTCTACTACCCCTGGATCAAGACCTTCGACCCGGCCAGCGGCCAGGCCCGCATGATGCCGCCGAGCGGTCACATCGCCGGTGTCTGGGCCCGCAACGACTCCGAGCGAGGTGTGCACAAGGCGCCCGCCAACGAGGTCATGCGCGGCGTCGTGGACCTGGAGATGCAGATCACCCGCGGTGAGCAGGACCTCCTCAACCCCTTGGGCATCAACTGCATCCGCGCCTTCCCGGGCCGCGGCATCCGCGTCTGGGGCGCCCGTACCCTCTCCTCCGACCCGGCCTGGCGCTACCTGAACGTGCGCCGCTACTTCAACTACCTGGAGGAGTCGATCCTGATCGGCACCCAGTGGGTGGTGTTCGAGCCGAACGACCACGCGCTGTGGGCGCGGATCCGCCGCAACATCTCGGCGTTCCTGGTCAACGAGTGGCGCAGCGGCGCGCTCTTCGGCGCCCGGCCCGAAGAGGCGTACTACGTCAAGTGCGACGAGGAGACCAACCCGCCGGAGTCCGTCGACCTGGGCCGGGTGATCTGCGAGATCGGCATCGCACCGGTCAAGCCGGCTGAGTTCGTGGTGTTCCGCCTCGCCCAGTTCACCAGCGGCAACGGGGAGCTGGAGGAGTAGTCCCGCCCCTCGCAGCCTCCGCACTGCGCAGCCAGTCAGCAACCACACAAGGACAGGGATAGATGAGTCTTCAGCCGGGTGACGCCCTCACCTCACATAATTTCGGCCTCCAGATCGACGGTGTGATGGTCGAGTACCTCGCGGAGGTCAGCGGCCTCAGCCTCGAACAGGACGTCATCGAGTACCAGCAGGTCTCCGCCCAGGGCAAGCCGGTGACCAAGAAGATGCCTGGTGTGAAGAAGGCGGGCACCTGCACCGTCGTCCGCGGTATGACGCAGTCCGCGGCCTTCAACCAGTGGATCAACGAGTCGGTGAACGGCGCGATGTCCACGGCGCGCAAGAACGCCACCATCATGGTGATGGACTACCAGAACAACCCGGTCAAGCGATACAACATGCGCAACGCCTGGTGCAGCAAGATCGACACCAGCACCGTGAAGGCCGGCGAGGCGTCCGCGCTCACCGAGACCGTGACCATCACCTTCGAAGAACTGGTCATCGAATAATGCGGCGCACGGCTCCCGGCGTCGGCACGGGTACGCTCACGGACAGTCCGCCGCCGGGGGCCGCTGCTGCCGAGTCCGCCCCGGAACCCGTCGCGACCACCGCTCAGCGGCTGCGCACGGAGTTCCCGTTCGAGCTGCCGCGCGGATACGTGGACGAGTCCGGCACCGTCCACCGCGACGGCGTCATGCGGCTCGCCACGGCCCGGGACGAACTGGTGCCGCTGCGGGACATGCGGGTCCAGGAGAATCCGGCGTATCTGTCGGTGGTGCTGCTCGGCCGGGTGATCACCCGGCTCGGCACGCTGCCGCTGGTGCACGACGGGGTGGTGGAGAACATGTTCGCCTCCGACCTGGCGTTCCTCCAGGACTTCTACCGGCAGATCAACGCCGAGGGACACACCCGGGCAGGGGTCACCTGCCCTCACTGCGAGCAGCCGTTCGAGGTCGAACTCGGCGGGAGCCGCCTGGGGGAATCGTGACGTACGCGACCGACCGAGTGCACGAGGAGATCGCGTACATCGCCTACCACTTCCACTGGAACCTGGAGGACATCCTGGACCTCGAACACCACGACCGCCGCCGCTACGCCGAGCAGATCGCGGGACTTGTCACGCGCGCGTCGGCGCAGGGGTGACGGCATGGGATTCCTCAGCCGGTTCCGCAGGGGCCGGGCCCAGCACACTCAGGCGGACCAGGCGACGGCCGGTACTGACTCGGCCGCGGCGCCCGTGGACCACTCGGCGCCTGGCGGTGAACCCGCACCCGGCGCCGTGACCCGGTCCGCCGGGTGGGCCGCGCTGCCGCCGATCCAGCGGGTGACCGGGGGCGCCAAGGCTCCGGTCTCCGACGGTGGATTCGGCAGTCGGCTGACGACCTGGCGCAGCCCCGCCTTCGCCGAGCCGCTGTCCCATGCGGTCCTCGACGAGGCGCCGGGCGGACGGGTGCACGGCGTGCTGACCACTGCTTCCTCGCCGTCCCCGTCCCCGTCTGCGTCGGGACCCGCGCTGGAGCTGCCGGTCGCCGTGCCTCGCGGGACAGCGGGTGAGGGAGCCGGTGCTCCATCGGTGCAGCGCGCTGCTCTCCCAGCGGCGGCGGAGGCGGCGTCGCAGGTTTCTGAGGCACCTGTGGTGCCAGTTCGGCCGGCCGGGGTCGCAGTGACTCCCGTGACCGCTCCCGCTCCGCGCCCGGCCGCACTGACCCGCGCGCGGGAAGTGCAGCGGAGGCAGCTTCCGGCGCTCCGGCCGACGTCCACCCGCCCTGCGGGTACGGCCGCCGAACCGGCGCCGGTCCAGCGGGCTTCGGCTCCCGGGGTACCGACTCTGGGAGCCGATCCGGCTGCGGCTGCGGCTGCGGCTGCGGCGCCGGTGTCTGGTTCCGCTGCTTCGGGTGCGCCTGCGGCTGTGCAGCGGTCCAGTGCGGGTACGGCGTCCGGTACGAGTGTTTCGGACGGTTCGGGCGCGGGTGCCGGTGATGCAGCGCGTTCCGCTGCGGTACCGCCGGTGGCCGGTTCTGGTCCTGCTCCGGGCGTGTCCGCGGCTGTGCCGCGGTCCCACACGGGCGTCTCGGACGGTTCGAGCGCGAGCTCCGGCGAGGCAACGCGCTCCGCTTCCGCGCTGCCGGGGGCACCGGCTTCGGACAGCGTGCCTCCCGCCTCCCCGGTTCGGGCGACCGGACCCGCGAAGCCTTCGGCGTCGGGTGCCGCGCCAGGCGGGCCGATTCAGCGGAGGCCGACACTGGGGGCGCCTGTACCCGGCGCGTCCAGGAGCGGGAGTGAGGTGCCCGCCGGGGGTGGGCCGTCGGTGCGGCGGTCTGCGTCATCCGGTGGCCCCACCGGTCCTGCCGATGCCCGGGGTTCCGCCGCGCCCGGGGCATCGCCCGCCGAGCCGCCGGCGTTGTCGCGCCGGCCTGCCTCCGGGCCGGGCAACGCGCCTGGTAGGCCCGTTCAGCGCAGGTCATCGCTGGGGGCACCCGTGTCCGCAGCGCCTCCCGACGCGACCCCGCTCATCGGCCGTACCGCGACCCCGCGCAGCGCGGGGCAGCCCGCCCGGCCGGCGGCACCCGGCCCTGAGCAGGCAGCCCCGCCGCGAACATCGGCTCCTGCCAGTGATGTTCAGCGCTCCACCGACCGCCGGGCGGACGGGCCCTCCCCCGCCCGCCCGGCATCCCCGGGGCCGTCCGCAGCCGACCCGATACCCGTGGCCCATGCGGACAGCCGCCCGCCCGCCCGGTCCGCTCAGTCGGAGGCTCCCCCTGGAGCAGCCGCCGACATGACCAGGCAGGTCGCGGCTCCCGCCCCCGTGCAGCGCCGTAACGAACCGGCCGCGAGGCAGCAGGCTTCCATGCCGCGGCCCGGCCGGGAGCTGACCCCGGCCCGCGCACTCACCCTGCCGTCGGACGCCGCTGCCACCCGCCGTCCCGAGCCGCCGTCGGCCGCCGTACGAATGCGGCGTCTTCCCTCGGCACAGCAGTCCGTACGGCGGCAACAGCCGGCTGCGCCCGGCCGTGCACCGGGAACGCCGAACACCGGGTCCGCAACGCCATCCGACACCCCGGGCGGCGGTGCCGGTCCGGCCGTGCAGCGTGCCGTGGCCTCGAGGCCCCCAGCCGCGCAACCGGCGCCCGCACGACCGGTGGCGGACTCGCCCGCGCCGCAGCCAGGGACCGGGCACGCCGGGACTGCGCCCGTCGGGCCCCGGGCGGCTGCCACACCCGTGGCGCGGTCCCTGCGTTCGGGCGGGCCGCGTGACGGTGCGCTTCCGGCGCCCGGATCCGGCACGGGCGCTCCCGCCGTGCCGGGGGCGACGCGGCCCGGCAACGGTCCAGGCACCGCCAACGGTCCAGGCACCGGCAACGGTCCAGGCACCGGCAACGGTCCAGGCACCGGCAACGGTCCAGGCACCGGGAATCCGAACCCCACGACACCGGCTGTCCAGCGCCACGCGACACCACCCGCGACTTCCCCGACACGTCAGGCTCCGGTGACGAAGACGGCCTCGGGCCGGGCCACGGCCTCAGCCCCGCCTGAAGGCGGCCCGTCCATCGCCACCACCCCCGCCGTACAGCGACGCTCGGCGGCCGGAGGAGCCCCGCACAGCCCGGTTGAACCCGGCGGTACGGTGCCTCGCGACGGAGGCGCCGTGGCCACGCCCGCGGGCGGCGCTGTCGTCAACAGCGCCCGGACTGACCTGAGTCCGCCGCGATCTGCGGCTTCCGGGCGTCCCGTGCAGCGACTTTCCGCCCCGGTCGGCCCAGCGACCGACCCCGCCCGCCAGCGGTCAGCACCCGGGGGCGGCCCCGTACCCGCGTCCGGTCCTGGCACCACACCGGGGCCTCGGCCCGGTCTCGGCGCTCCGGACGTGCAGCGGTCCGTCGCCACACAGCCCCCGGTCGTGTCCACCCCCGTACGACCGGGCGGTTGGGGCCTCCCCAGGCCCGCGAGGGCCGAGGGGAACAGCCGCAACCGCGACGAGCCGGGACCGGCCGCGCTCGGCTCAACGGCCGCCGTGCCGCTGACCGTTGCCAAGGTGCCTTCGCCGCACGGCGGCACCCCTGCCGCGGTCCAGCGCCACCCGCTGCCGGTTCCGGCCCCCGCGCCCGGCGGCCCCGGACCGTACCCCGCGGTACGCAGGGACGGTCGGGGCGACGAGCTTCCCCCGACGGTGCAGCGTGCCGCGACGACCGGTCCCGTGCAGCGTCCTGACACGGCCACAACCCACCGCCCGGCAACCGTGCTCGACAGCCCCGCCGGCATCGCACCCGGCACGGGCCGTCCGCAGTCCTTCGGCCCGGTGCGGCCAACCCCCGGCCACCCGGTGCTGCCCCCCTCCGGGTCCGTCCCGCCGCCGGTCACCGTCGCCCCGCCGCCGGTTCAGCGCACACCGGCCACGAGCCGGGCCGCTACACCGCCGTTCCCACCCGCGGTGCAGCGGTCCGCGACGGCACCACCCATGCCGCCTCCGCCACCGACCCCGCCCTCACCACCACCAGCGTTGCAGCGGCGTGCGGCCGGACCACCGCCCCGTACCCCCAAGGGCACGGACGGCGACACCCCGTCCCCGGGCAAGCCCGCCGACTTCGACGCCCGAGCACTGACCGGCGCTCAGATCGACGAGTTGACCCACCGGCTGATCGGTCCGCTCACCCGGCTGCTGCGCACCGAGCTCCGGCTCGACCGCGAGCGCACCGGCAGGCTCCGCGACCCGCGCCACTGACCCGTACCGCTTCCAACCCCGCCAACTCCGGCCCCCCCATACCGCCGCACTCCCAGGCAGCACCCAGAAAGGCCCACCCGATGCCCAGCGAACGCGATCCGGGTTCCAGCATCTTCTTCACCCTGACCATCGACGGCGAGAGCCTCGGCCGCTTCAACGGGTGTGAGGGACTCTCCTCGACGGTGGAGACCGAGCAGCACCAGGAGGGCGGCAACAACGGGTTCGTCTGGCAGCTCCCGTCCCGGGTGACCTTCTCCACCATCCGGCTGACCCGCCCGCTGACCCAGGAGACCGCCAAGGTCGCGGCGTGGATCTCCTCCGTGACCACAGGCGTCAACCGGCCCACCGCCCAGATCGCCGCCCTGCGCGCCGACGGTTCCGAAGTGGCCCGCTGGGGCCTCATCGACGTACTGCCGGTGAGCTGGCAGGGCCCGTCCCTCGACCCGGCCAACCCCCAAGTGGCCACCGAGGTCCTGGAGATCACCCACCACGGGTTCACGGACTGAGCCCGTTGAGCGGGCTGAGCGGACTGGACTGAGCGGACGGACTGAGGGGACCGGTACATCGACATGCCAAGCAAGGGCGCCAAGGGCGGCGCGGGCCGCAGCCTGGTGCGGGCCACGCTCGCCATCCATGAACCACCGATCGGGCACAGCACCACACCCGGCGGGCTGATCAAGAACTTCGCCTTCGACTTCAACCCGGCGCAGCTCGCGCTGAGCCGCCGCGCACGCTGGAAGACCACGCCCACCGCGGCAGTACGCGACGGGGCGCTGCCCGAGTTCATGGGGCCCGAGCCCCGGGAGATGACCCTGGAGGTGTTCCTCGACTCCTCCGAAGAGCCCAGCGGCAACACCGTGCTGAAGAAGGTGGAGGCGCTCTTCTCCTGCTGCGAGGTCACCTCGAAGAGCATCGCCGCCAAGCAGCCGTCCACCCCGTGGGTGGTGTTCCAGTGGGGTGCCTTCTCCACCGCACGTTTCACGGCCTACGTCTCGGCGGTGGACGTCAGCTACACCCTGTTCGGCACCACCGGTGTGCCGATCCGGGCCACCTGCCAGGTGCATCTGCACGAGATCCCCAGCCGCACCAAGGGACAGAACCCCACCTCCGGCGCGCTCACGGCACGTCGCGTCCACCGGGTCGTCGCCGGCGACTCGCTGGAGTCGCTGGCCTGGCGGGAGTACGGGAACGCGGCCGGCTGGCGGGCGATCGCCGAGGCCAACGGCATCGACGATCCGACACGGCTGCGCACGGGCGTCGAACTGGTGCTTCCCGCCGCGGAAGAGCTGGGGGCCTCCTGATGGTTCAGGCGTCCTTCTCCAACGTCATCCATGCCACCCTCGACGGCGCCAAGATCCCCAACGAGTACGCCAACGCCCTCATCGGCGCCTGGGTGGACCTCGGCGCGGGGGTACCCGGGGCGTTCCGGCTGACGTTCCGCGACCCGCACGGGCTGCTGCTCGGCAAGCTCGGTGTGAAGTTCGGCACCAAGGTGGTCCTCGCCCCCGTGTCGTCCGGCCAGGGCGCCGGGACCCCCCTGCTGACCGGCGAGGTCACCGCCATGGAGACCGACTACGACGGCACCGGCACGTTCACCGTCGTACGCGGCTACGACCAGGGCCACCGTCTGATGCGGCAGCGCAGGATCGCCGCCTACCGCAACCAGACCGCCTCCGACATCGCCCGCAAGCTGGCGGGGATGAGCGGCATCCCCATCGGCAAGGTGCAGTCCACCAAGACGGTCTACGAGTTCATCAGCCAGTCCAACGTCACGGACTGGGACTTCCTGTCCAGACTCGCGGACGAGAGCGAGATGGTGATGTCCCTGGACGGCAAGGGGAAGTTCCAGTTCACCGCGCCCGACCCCGCCTCCGGTGCGCCCCCCACCAGCATGGACGGCGAGAAGAGCCCGTTCGTACTGCACGCCGGGCAGGACGTGCTGCGCTGCCGCGCCGCGGTCACCGCCGCCGACCAGGTGGGCAGCGTCGAGTCCCGGGGCTGGGATGTCACGACCAAGAAGAAGCTCACCGCGACCGCCCCCGCTGTCACCAACCCGGGTATCTCCATCAGCACGTCACCGGGGAAGGCGGGAGCCCGCTTCGGGAAGGCCAGACTGGTCGACACCGACACCCCCTACGACCGCCAGTCCGAAGTGGCGTTCGCGTCCCGCGCCCTCGCCGACGACATCACCTCCTCCTTCGCGGAATTGGAGGTCACGGTCCGCGGCAACCCCCGGCTGCGCCCCGGGGTGCCGGTGACCCTGAGGGATGTGGGCGCCCCGTTCGAAGGCAAGTACACCGCCACCGCCGTACGGCACGACTTCGGCAGTGGCGGCGAGTACACCACCTGGGTGACGGTCAGCGGCCGCCAGTGGCGTTCGCTGTACGGGCTCACCTCCGGTGGCGGCGGCGCCACCGCACCCCGGCTGCCAAGCGTGGCGAACGCCCTGGTCACCGACGTACAGGACCCGTTGAAGCAGGGCAGGGTGAAGCTCCAGTTCCCCTGGCTGGACGACGCGTACGTCAGCGACTGGACCCGCACGGTCCAACTCGGCGGCAAGGGCGGTGGGGGAGTGTTCCCGATGGATGTCGGGGACGAGGTGCTGGTGGCCTTCGACCGGGGGGCCCTGGACCACCCCTTCGTCATCGGCGGCCTCTACAACGGCAGGGACCTCCCGACTCCGGTCAAGGACGTGCCGCTGCACGACGGACTGCGCAAGCAGGCGATCAGGCACACCCTGTCCGACCGGCAGGGAAACAGGATGGACCTGCTCAGCCAGCGGACCGGCGCCCGCAAGCAGGGCGTGCGGATCGCCAGCGGTGACGACCGGCTCACCATCCAGCTCGACCGCACCAAGACCGAGATCACCGTGGACAGCAAGGGTTCGGTCGTCATCAAGGGCAGTCGTGCGGTGTCGGTCGAAGCCGGTACGGATCTCACCCTCAGCGCGCGCCGGTCACTGACCATCAAGAGCGGCGGCCCGCTCCGTATCGAGGGCCGCGGCATGGTCAACCTCAAGTCGCTCGCCGGCGCGGTCAATGTCCACGCGCTGGGCGCCATCGACCTCAAGGCCACCGGCAGCGCGACCATGAGCGCTGCGAGCGTCCAGGTCAACGCCATCGCCAACGTGGGCATCCGCGCCGTCACCATCCCGCTCATGGGGCTGGTGACCGCCAACGGAAAGCCGGTGATCTGATGTCCGAGCAGTTCGTCGGCTCCGGCTGGGCCTTCCCGATGAGGATCGGACCCACCGGCGCCATCGCCCTGGTCAGCGGGGAACGAGAGGTCGAGGAGGCGATCCGGCTCGTGCTGGCCACCGCACCCGGCGAGCGACCGATGCGCCCCGAATTCGGCTGTGCCATCCACGACTTGGTGTTCGCCCCGGTCAACGAGGCCACGGCGGGCCGGATCCAGCACGAGGTGTACGCGAGCCTCGACCGCTGGGAGCCCCGTATCGAGGTCCATGACGTGGAGGTGACCGCGGGCGCCGACCAGGGTGTGCTCTTCATCGACGTGCGCTACTCGATCCGCGGCACCAACAACCCGCGCAGCCTCGTCTTCCCCTTCTACGTCATTCCCGCACACGACGAGCCCGGTCCGGGCGAATCCGGCGGTTCTCAGCAACAGGAAAGCGACCGCTGATGGCTCTGCCCTCCCCGAACCTCGACGACCGCCGTTTCCAGCAGTTCGTCGACGACGCCAAGCGCTTCATCCAGCAGCGCGCGCCCGAGTGGACCGACCACAACGTGTCGGACCCCGGCGTCACCCTCGTGGAAGCGGTCGCCCATATGGCCGACCAGATCGTCTACCGGCTCAACCGGGTGCCCGAGAAGAACCATCTCGCCTTCCTGGACCTCGTCGGGATCACCCTGTTTCCGCCCGTGGCCGCCCGTACCGATGTCACCTTCTGGCTCTCCGCCCCGCAGGAGGAACCCGTCGTCCTCCCGGTCGGTACCGAGGTCGCCACCTCGCGCACCGAGAGCGAGGACGCCGTGGTCTTCGCCACCGAGCGCGGACTCAGCTTCCCACCCTGCGAGTTGACCCACGTCGTCGTACAGCACAGCGGTTCCGCCGTCACCGACCGCACCGACGACCTCGGTGAGGGCAAGGACGTGATGTGCTTCGCCGAGGCCCCGCAGGCCGGCGACTGCATGCTGCTGGGCCTGAGCGCCGCCGTGCCGCACTGCGCGGTGGCACTGGAACTCGACAGCCGGGTGGACGGTGTGGGTGTCGACCCGCGCCAGCCGCCGCTGGTGTGGGAGGCGTGGACCGAGGACGGCTGGACGCCGTGCGAGGTGGACCGGGACACCACCGGCGGCCTCAACCGGCCGGGTGAGATCGTGCTGCACGTCCCCGGCGGCCACGCCGTCTCCCGTACCGGCGGCCGGCAGGCCGGCTGGCTGCGCTGCCGGGTCACCGAACCGCTGCCCGGCCAGCCCTTCTACAGCCTCTCGCCGACCATCAGGTCCGCCGTGGCGTTCACTATCGGCGGCACCACCGTCGCCGTACACGCCGACACGGTGTACGACGAGGCACTCGGCGAGTCCACCGGGCTGCCGGGCCAGCGCCTGCGGCTCGCCAACGCGCCTGTCGTCGGCGACGATCCGCCGCTGCTCCTCCAGAGCGCCGCCGGGCACGAGGGCTGGACGGACTGGACGGTCGTGCCGCACTTCGCCGCCTCGGGATCGGGCGACCTGCACATCACCCTGGACGCCGCGACCGGCGAGATCGCCTTCGGCCCCGCCGTACGGGAACCCGACGGCAGCCTGCGGCAGTACGGGGCCGTCCCGCCCAAGGGCGCGGTCATCCGAGCCCGCCGCTACCGCACCGGCGGCGGCAGGGCCGGGAACGTGGCGCGCGGCGCCGTCCGGGTGCTGCGCAGCTCCATCCCCTATGTGGCCGAAGTCGTCAACCGGGAGGCCGCTCGTGGCGGAGTCGACGGCGAGACCGTCGAGGAGGCCAAGGCCCGCGCGCCCATCACCCTCCGCGCCCAGGAACGGGCCGTCACCCTGCGGGACTACGAGGAGCTGGCCCGCCGCGCCGCCCCCGAGACGGCCCGTATCACCTGCATCGAAGGCGACGAGGGCGAACACGGGTCGTACGCGGTCCGCGTGCTGGTCGTACCGCAGGCGGTGCCCGACCCGGGTGGACGGCTGCGGTTCGAGCAACTCGTCCCAGGAAAGGCACTGCTGGACCGGATCACCCGCCACCTGGACGAACGGCGGCTGATCGGGACCCGGCTGGCGGTCGGCCCCCCCTTCTACCAGGGTGTCACCGTTGTCGCCACCGTGCACGCCTTCCGCGGCGCCGACACCGACCGGGTGCGCCGCGAGGTCCATGACGCCCTCTACCGGCATATCGATCCGCTCACCGGCGGCGCCGACGGCAAGGGCTGGCCGTTCGGCCGCCCGGTCCAGTCCGGCGAGATCTTCGCCGTGCTCCAGCGCGTACCCGGCGTCGAACTCGTGGACGAGGTACAGCTCCACCCGGCTGACCCGCTGACCGGCAAGCGCGGCGAGGCGACCGACCGTATCGACCTCGAAGCCCCGTCCCTGGTCTTCTCCTTCGACCACCGGGTCCGTGTGATCGGGGACGCCTCATGAGGGGATCCGTCGACGGTCTCGGCTCGTCGTCCCCGATCGGCGCGACGCTGCCCGCCGTCTTCGCCGACGACGACCTGGCACAGCGCTTCGTCGCGGGCCTGGACGAAGTCATGGCGCCGATCCTCAACGTCCTCGACTGCCTGGACACCTACTTCACCCCGGCACTCGCCCCGGCCGACTTCACCCAGTGGCTCGGCGGCTGGGTCGGCGCGGAGACCGACGGCAGCGAACCGGAGGACCGGCTGCGCGCCGCCGTTGCCGCCGCCGCACGCCTGCACCGGGTACGCGGCACCCGCCGCGGGCTGGCCGAAGCGGTCCGGCTGGCCTTCGGCGTCGAGCCGGAGATCAGCGAGAGCGGCGCCGCCGACTGGAACGCGCGCCCGCTGGGCCCGGTCCCGGGCGAACGCCGCCCCCGGCTGCAGGTCGTACTGCGGCTACCCGACCCGACCCCGGCGGACACGCACCGGCTCGACAGCCTGGTGGCGGCGGCCCGCCCCGCCCATATGCCCTACACGGTCCAGGTGACCGCGGCCCATTCCGAGAGGACCTCCGAGAAATGACCCGTCAGACCCCCGGCACCGCTACCGGGAGGGCAGGCGCGACGCACTGCGCCGAGTGCGGAACCCGGGCGGAACCGGGACAGGCCTTCTGCGACTCATGCGGAGAGGTGCTGCGCTGGACGGACAACGGAGGTGGGGAGCGGGAAGCAAGCGCCGCTCCCGTCACCGCTGCCCCCGAAACGGCGCGGGACCCGGGTGATTCGGGGAGCGCGGGCGGCCCGGGGAGCCCGGGGGACACCGGCCGGCCCGCCGCGGCGGCCGACGACACCGCCCCCGCCGCCGCGCAGCCGGCCTCGGCCCCCGACACCACTTCCACACCTGCCGCCGCCACACCCGCCGCCCCGGACGGCGACGCCGCCCCCGCCGCCGCGGACAATCCCGACGACACCACCGCACGGGCCAGGTCACTGCTCGTACCCGTCCAGGACCCCGAACCCCGCGCCGCCGCGCGGCCGTCCGTGGCCGCCGTACTCCCCGGCCGCCCGGACGCGGACCGCCCCCAGGTCCGCGCCCCGGGCCCGGAGCCCGTCGCCGAAGGTGGCGTGCCCTGCTCGGTGTGCGCCACCCCCAACCGGCCGGACCGCCACTTCTGCGCACGCTGTGCCACCCCGATGTCCGTGGCCGCCGGGGCACCCGCCCCTCGGCACCGCCCCTGGTGGCGCCGCCTGCTGGACTTCCGCAACCGGGAGGCCCCGTGGGCCGGTGACCGCCCGCGCCTGCGCAGGAGCTTCGAACGCGTCCTGAGGGTGATCGTCGGCCTGCTGGTGGTGACCGCGCTGGTCACCGCCGCCTTCCAGGTGGGGGACGCCTACAACGCCATCCGCGACCACTTCGCCAAGCGCGCCCCGGTCGCACCCGACAAGATCACGGCTTCGAAGTCGTACATCGGTCAGCAGCCGGAACTCGTCATCGACAAGCTGAACAACACCTGGTGGGGCCCCGGCATCAACGGCTCCGGCGAAGGCGAATGGCTGGAGGCCCGCTTCGACAAGCCCACCCGGATGCTGGACCTGGTCATCACACCCGGAGTCTCCATCCGCCCCGACCAGCTCTCAAAGTCGGCCCAGCCGCACCGCGTCGACGCGCTGGTCACCGACGCCAAGGGCAAGACCTTCACCCGCTCGCTCACTCTCGACCAGGGCGCCGGCGCGCAGCGCATCCCCTTCCGGGTCGGAGAGGTCACCGCCATCCGGTTCATCGTGCGCTCCGCCTACGGTGCCTCCACCGGGAAGCAGGTCGCCATCGCCGAGATCGAGTTCTTCGGCCCCTCGAAGAGCGGGCGGAGCTCCGGCTGACAAACCCGGCTTGCCGGCGCCGGCGGCGTATGGCTATGACCCAGGGTCAACGTGCACTTCACGATGACACCACCACTGCTGGACGAGGGAGTACGCCAACGGGCAGCGGGGGCCTGGTACTCCCGGAAGGGGGTGGAGCATCCAGCGCTTCACCCCCGCCCGCCTCCGCCCGTGGCGACCCCCACCCGAACACACCACGAAGATCCGAGGCTGTGGTAATCGGCTGCCTCACCCCGCAGGAAGCATTCCAACGAGCCCGGACGGACCCTGATCGCGGGCGTTGCTTCAATGCATTCACACCGCCGAGGGAAGCGCGACCAATCCGTAAGCGGAAATTCCGCTTACGGGTGACAAGAATCGCCCTGTGGCCCGCCCCTTTTCGCGGCTTGCCCCCGCGAGACCTTATCCGCAGCATGAAACCTCTCGATGTTCCAAGACCGCCGGACTCTGCGGAGCGACTGGGAGATTCACATCGGCCCACCTGCATCTTTGCCCCGGTCGTGGCGGTAGCCGCCTAACTGATCCCAAGATCACGTTTGAGTTTCTTTCGGACCTTCATAGTCCGGTAAGGCTCAGCCAATTGTGGAAGCATGCTAATCTCCCTCGGTTCGTTTCATAGATGAATAAGGGGGGTGGGGTGTGAGACGTTTCGGCATGCGTGGCCTATCGGCGACATTGGCCGCCGTGGTTCTCGCCGGAGCACTGCCGGGGATGGCGGTCGCTGCGGAAGGCGGGTCGGACCTACCGACGCTGAAGCAGCCCAAGGCCGTACCGGTCGAGGAAGTCACCGTCGGAGGCAAAAAGCGGCCTGATGCCGCCTCTGCGAACTCCTGGAAGAAGAAGGCGCCGAAGGTCAGATGGCCTGATGCCGGTACGGCGGAGGTCCCTCTCGCACCCGGAGGCAGGGCCGGTTCACTGCCGGTTTCGGTCACTACGGGCGGGGTGCCCTCGGCGAACAGGGCCGGTCGTGCCAAGGCCGCGCTGCCGAAGGGCGAGGCGGCGCCGACCAGGGTGACGGTGGCCGTGGCAGCCCGCGCAGCGGCACGCCAAGTCGGCGTGAACGGCCTTCTTCTGTCGATTCGCCGTACGGATGGCGTGAGGAATCCCGCACCGGCCAGAGTCGAGGTCGACTACAGCTCCTTCCGCGGAGCCTACGGCGGCGACTGGGCCGCGCGACTGCGCCTGGTGGAGCTGCCCGCCTGCGCGCTGACCACACCCGAGCTTGCCAAGTGCCGTATCCAGAAGCCCCTGGCCACGAAGAACGAAACCCGGTCCGGCAAGCTCTCGGCCCAGGTGTCGGTGGCCGGGGCTTCCGTCGCTGCCACCAGCGCCACCGCGGGGAAGGCCGTGAAAGCCGGCCCTGCCAAGGTCCTGGCGGCGACGGCCGAGGCATCCGGACCGACCGGCGACTACAAGGCGACCTCGTTGCAGGCCTCCGGATCGTGGAGCGCGGGCGGTTCGACCGGTGCGTTCGCCTGGTCGCACCCCATCCCCGTACCGACGGTTCCAGGCGGCATGGATCCGAAGATCTCGCTGGGCTACAGCTCCCAGTCCGTCGACGGCCGTACCGCTGCCACCAACAACCAGCCCTCCTGGATCGGAGATGGCTGGTCGTGGGAGCCGGGCTACATCGAGCGCCGGTACAAGTCCTGCAACGACGACAAGACGGACGCCACGAACACCACCAGGGTCGGCGACCTGTGTTGGTTCAACAACAACGCCACCTTGTCCCTGGGCGGCAAGTCGACCGAGCTGGTCTACGAGTCGGGCAAGGGCTGGCACCCGGTGAACGACTCGGGCGAGAAGATCGAGAAGTTGGCCGGCGCGGTCAACGGCGACAAGGGCGCGTCCGGTGTCGACGGCGAGGGCGAGCACTGGAAGGTCACGACTTCCGACGGCACGCAGTACTTCTTCGGCCTGAACCGTCTGCCCGGCTGGCGCGACAACGGCACTGCCGATGACGACCCGGTCACCAACTCCACCTGGACCGTCCCGGTCTTCGGCAACCATTCCGGTGAGCCCTGCTACAACGCCTCCTTCGCATCCGGCTGGTGCCAGCAGGCCTGGCGCTGGCAGCTGGACTACGTCGTCAGCCCGACCGGCAACGCGATGGCGTACTACTGGAAGACCGAGTCGAACAACTACGGCCGCAATGTCTCCGCGACCACCGGCAAGGCCACCGTGACTCCGTATATCCGCGGCGGCTACCTCGACCACATCGACTACGGTCTGCGCTCGGACGCGGTGTACTCGGGCAAGGCCATGGGCCAGGTCCACTTCGACGTGTCCGAACGCTGTCTGACCGACTGCGGCACCTTCGACGAGGCCAACGCGAAGAAGTGGCCGGACGTGCCCTTCGACCGGTATTGCAAGGACAGCGCCACCGAGTGCAAGGACCAGTACTCGCCCACCTTCTGGTCCCGCAAGCGCCTCACCGCCATCACCACCAAGATGCTGACCGGCGGTGCGTACCGGGATGTCGACACCTGGTCTCTGATACAGGACTTCCCCGCCTCGGGTGACGGCATTTCCACGCCCATGTGGCTGAAGTCCATCCAGCGCACCGGCAAGACCGGAGGTACCGTCTCACTCCCGCCGGTGACGTTCGCAGGGGAGCAGCGGCCCAATCGCGTCGATGCCCTCGGCGACGGACTTGCTCCGTTCGTGCGGCTGCGCCTGTACCAGATCACCACGGAGACGGGCGGCACGATCGGGGTCACCTATTCGCAGCCAGACTGCACCGCCACCACACTTCCCCCCGCCGACGGGACCAACACCACCCGCTGCTTCCCGGTGAGGTGGGCGTACGAGGGCGAGACCGCCAAGCAGGACTGGTTCAGCACCTACGTCGTCACCCGGGTCGTCGAGGGCGACAACCTGGTCGAGTCCCCGGACAAGGTCACCAGCTACTCCTACCTCGGCGGAGCGGCCTGGGCGAAGAACACCGACGAGTTCACCAAGGCAGCCGACCGCGTCCACTCGATCGCGCGTGGCTACGAGCGGGTCCAGACCCGCACCGGCGCGGCCTCCGACCCGAGGACCCTGGCCGAGACCCGCTACTTCCGCGGCATCGACGGCGCCGCGGTCAAAGACAGTGCGGGCGTGGCCGTGAGCGACCGCGACCAGTTCGCCGGCATGCAGCGCGAGACGGCCACCTACAACGGCGACGACACCGCGAAGCTGGTGTCGGCGACCTCGTACACCCCCTGGAGGTCCGGGGTCCTCGCCTCCCGGGCGCGCACGGGACTGCCTGACCTCGAGTCGTACCGCACAGGTGTGGAGAAGGAAGCCACCCGCACCACCGTCACCGGCGGTGTGCGCACGATCGAGCAGATCCGTCACTTCGACGGCTACGGCATGGTCGACCGAGTCTCCGAAACCGGGGACACGGCCAGGACCGGTGACGAGAAGTGCACCACCACGACGTACGCACGGAACACCCAGGCTTGGATCCTCGACAGGGTCAGCCGCGTCGAGACCGTCGCCGTGCCGTGCGGGACCACCGTGTCCCGTCCGGCCGACGTCATCGACGACGTCCGCACCTACTACGACGGCGGAGCCTTCGGCGCGGCGCCGAGCACGGGCCTGGTCACCAAGACCGAGCGCGTCAACGGGACCGGCTCCGGCTACGACGTCCAGACCAGCGTGCCCGCCACCTGCGGTCCGAACGGCAACCAGCTCTGCTACGACGCCTACGGCCGTGGACTCGCGGGGGCCGACGCCTACGGCAAGGTGACCAAAACGGCGTACACGCCGGCCTCGGGCGAGGCGCCGACGTCCATGGTGGTCACCAATCCCAAGGGTCACACCACGACCACGGTCACGGACCCGCTGCGGGCCCAGGCCACCCAGGTCACCGATGCCAACAGCAAGGTCACCACCACGGCGTACGACCCGTTGGGCAGGGTCACCAAGGTCTGGTTGCCGACCAGGTCCGCTGCGACCTACCCGGATTCGCCGAACTACGCGTTCGAGTACCTGGTCCGTAACGACGGTCCGATCGTGGTGACGTCGAAGTCGCTCACCCACGACAGCAAGTACGAGACCAGCTATTCGTTCCAGGACGGCATGCTGCGTGAAAGGCAGACCCAGGAGGCCTCTCCCGACCGCGCCGGCCGTCTGATCAGCGAGACGTTCTACGATACGCGCGGTCTGGCATGGCGCTCGTCGGGGACCTACTACGCCGCGGGCGCGGCCGAACCGGTACTCGTGACCGGCCAGGAGCTCAACTACCCGGCGTCCACCGATACCGAGTACGACGGGGCGGGCCGGGTCACTGCCGTGATCGCGAAGCGGTTCGGGGACGAGAGCAAGCGCACCACCACTTCGTACACCGGTGACACCACCACAGTGATCCCGCCCAAGGGCGGCACGACGACGACTACGGTCAAGGACGCCGTCGGCCGCACGGCGGAGGTCAAGGAGTACACCGACGCGGCCCGAACGACCGCGCAGTCCACCAGGTACACCTTCGACAGGCTTGGTCGCCTCGGGCGGATCACCGACCCGTCCGGGGCCCAGTGGACCTATACGTACGACGTCCGCGGCCGTCGCATCGAGACGTCCGACCCCGACAAGGGCACCACGCGCACCACCTTCGACAGGGGCGACCGGGCCACCGACGTCACCGACGGCCGGAACGTCACACTCCACACCGACTACGACGAGCTCGGACGCAAGACCGCGCTGAAATCGGGTGCGACCACGCTCGCCGCGTGGGAGTACGACACCGTCGCCAAGGGCCAGCTCTCCAAGGCTGTCCGCCATGTCGGCGGCAAGGCATACGAGACCGCGGTCACGACGTACAACAGCCTCTACCTGCCCGTCGTCACACAGGTCACGATTCCCGACAGCCAGGGTGCACTCGCGGGTACCTACAAGTGGACCACGAGCTACAACCTCAACACCGGCCAGGTGATGTGGATCCAGCACCCGGCCATCGGCGGACTGCCCGCGGAGAAGGTCGCCAACACCTACACGTCGGTGTCCGGTCTGCTGAACACCGTGGGCGCCGGAACCGATCCGCTGGTTTCGGGGACCACGTACGACCACTACGGCCGTGAGATCCGTCGCCAGTTCGGTGCCTTCGGGCAGAGCGTGTGGCGGACGAACACCTTCGACGAGCACACCGGGCAGCTCACCGACGGCTACCTCGACCGCGACGCCGCTCCGCAGCGCATCGAGGACAACCACTACACATACGATCCCGCTGGCAACATCACGTCCATCTCCACCTCCTACGGCCAGGACGCCGCCCGTACCACCGACACCCAGTGCTTCGGCCTGGACGCGTTGCGCCGCATCACCGAGGCGTGGAGCAGCCGCACCGAGGGCCAGTGCGCGCAGGCGCCGTCACCGTCCGAGGTCGGCGGTCAGGACGCCTACTGGACGAGCTACGGCTACGACGCGGTGGGCAACCGTAAGAGCGAGACCAGGCACGCCACCAAGTCGGGTCCTGCCGCCGACACCATCCGCACCTACGCCGACCCGACCTCGGGCAAGCACGACCTGCCCAAGGTCACCCAGACCGGCGCCAACGCCCACGAGGAGCTCTTCACCTACGACGAGACAGGCAACACCAGGACCCGCAAGATCGGTGCCGATGCGCAGCAGACCCTGGACTGGGACGCGGAGGGTCATCTGAAATCCGTCACCCAGGGCACCGCGACCAGCTCGTACCTGTACGACACCGACGGCGAGCGACTGGTCCGCAAGGACTCCACCGGTACCACCCTGTACCTGCCCAACGGCAACGAGCTGCGGCTCGACCAAGCGGGCACCATCACAGGCACGCGCCACTACCTCGCGGGCGAGGTGCCGGTGGCCGTACGGACCCAGTCCAAGCTCACCTTCCTCTTCGGTGACCACCACGGCACCGGAACGACACAGGTCAGTGCGGACGCCGTGCAGACCGTTACACGGCGCAAGTCGACGATCTTCGGCGAGGCGCGCGGCACCCAGCCCACCGGATGGGTGGGTGACAAGGGTTTCATCGGCGGAACCAAAGACGCCGACACGGGGCTGACCCATATCGGCGCGCGCGAGTACGACCCGTCCATCGGCCGGTTCGTCTCGGTCGATCCCATCCTGGAGGCCGACAAGCCGCAGACCATGAACGGCTACGGCTACGCGGCCAACAACCCGGTCAGCTTCTCCGACCCCACCGGTGAGGCCCTGGAGGAGTGCATGAGCGGCATGTACCGGTGCCGCAACGGCCGTGAGGTGATCGGCAAGGGCAAGAACTACGACCAGATCGTCGCCCAGCAGAAGCGGAACAGCGAGTACTACGAGAAGAACTACCAGAACTACCTGCGCCAGCAGGAGGTTGGCCGGCGTGCGACCGCCGCCTACCGCTTCGGTGCTCCGAGCATCACCAGGACGCACCTGAACCCCAACGCCACCCAGGTGGTGGCGATGTGGTTCATGGGGGCGACCCCGGCTGCGTACTCCTTCGACCAGAACGACAAGTTCACCGCAGGGGTGCAGAAGCACATCTGGATGGACGTGGTGCGCAGGTACCTGTCACATCGCAAGGGCACCAAGATGGGTGAGGAGATCACCGGTCTCGACTACAAGACGAAATACGGCGCGGCCATGAACGACCTGCCACTGAAGGGCATGATGGCCGGGGAGCTCTCCGATGCGATCATGCAGTTCTTCGGCGGGGCCACGGATCCGAACACCGAGGAAGGCGCGACCCGCGCCGCCCTGGGATCCTTCAACCTGAAGGCGACCGTGACCGACTACCAGCCGCTGTCGCGCACCGGCAAGGTCGAGTTCGAGCTCACCCAGAAGATGACGGTCGAGTCGCTGACACGGGGAGTCTCCACGGAGGGATACGAGAGCGGCGCCAAGGACTCGAAGGCGATGGCCCTGTCACAGTCGATTCGGGCGATCTTCCCAAGCGGTCAGAGGGATCTGCAGTTCACCGTCCGATGGACCGAGAACCTCCACATGCCGCGACCGGAGTAGCGGCAGGGAGTAGGACGAGCAGTACTGTCGGGCAGGCGGGGGAGCCCTCCGCCGCCTGCCCGACCCACCTTGTGAAGGAAGTTTGCACATGTTTGCCCGAACACGGCGCAGGCTGGCGTCTGCGGCTCTCACAGCGGCGCTGGTGGCCGGGACGGCCTCCTGCGTCGACAGCCGGAACGCGCCGCCGCCGCCTCCAGTCACGGCTATGGCCGTGGATCTGTACGGGACCTGGAAGGGGTGGGCCGGCAGCACGCTCACACTGAAGCCGGACGGGCGCGCCGAGGTGACCGATCTGGACGGTCAGGAATTCCGCTTCGACGACGGATGGCGTATGACCGGGACTGGTACCTGGAAGCTGTCCGGGCCGGGAAAATACAAGGGTGGCAACACCGTGGGCGATGGCTCCGTGGTGCATGTGAAGGTGAAGCCCTCCGCTGGTGACTCCCTTGATCAGTCCAGGACGGAACATTCCGGCTCGCCCTCCGCGGGTGAAGCGGCCGCGCCCCCGACCGCGAACGCCTCTCCGCTTCCGACAGCAGCGACAACGCGCACGGCCCCGCCTCCGGCAGAGGCGTCCTGGGACCTCGGCGTCGTGAAGGACAAAGCGGGACGGCTGACGCTGTTCTTCCTGACCTCCGACCCGGACGTACGGGACACCTACTACCTGTCGAGGACCTAGCACTCGCGTCTGGCTTCGCGGTCTTGTCGCGGACCTGACTGGGAACGGGTGCGGCCACCCCGTGGTCATCGAGGGTTGTACGGACTCCTGAAGACCGTGCGATGGCCGCAGGCCATTGCGTAGCCCCTGCCCGTCGGCCGTTGACGTGTCGCCAGGTCACGGCCCGGATCGCGGGACGGGTGGGGGCGTGTCCAGGGGTGCGGTGAGCCCCGGCCCAATCGGGGGGGGCGGTACCAAGGCGGGCGGCGAATGCCCGGGGCAGAACG